>CAMKAA010000087.1 GCA_946410365.1 uncultured Lachnospiraceae bacterium
ATATTTTGGCAATAAAAAAACTGCCGCAGTTACTGAACAGATCAGTAAGTGCAACAGTCTCTTGCGTGCGCCTCCAGGGACTCGAACCCTGGACACCCTGATTAAGAGTCAGGTGCTCTACCAGCTGAGCTAGAAGCGCATATTGTATTTGTGCGACGAAATTGTTTTCTTATCCGTGACGCAAGTGTTATTATAGGGGAAGAGTTTTGGAAATGCAAGACTTTTTTATTATTTTTTGCAAAAGAGGACAGAGATGATATTTGATACACATGCACATTATGACGATGAGGCGTTTGACAGTGACAGGGAGGAGCTGCTTGCGGGGCTTCCTGAGGCGGGCATCGGGCGCGTGGTGAATATAGCCGCGTCTCCCCGGAGCATAGATGAATGCCTTGACCTTGCGCATCGTTTTCCTCATATATACTGCGCGCTCGGAATTCATCCGGAGCACTGCGCGGAGATGACGGAGGAGCTGCTGGAGGAGATCAGGGGAAAACTTAGTGATGAGAAAGCCGTAGCCGTCGGAGAGATCGGGCTGGATTATTATTGGCCGGAGCCTGACAGAGAGATCCAGAAGCATTGGTTTGCCAGACAGATTCAGCTGGCCGGAGAGGTGGATCTTCCGATCGTCGTTCACTCGAGGGAAGCGGCGGCGGATACAATGAGGATCATGAAGGAAAATAATGCGGAGAAGACAGGAGGTGTGGTACACTGTTTTTCTTACAGCGTGGAGATGGCAAGGGAATTCGTTAAGATGGGATTCTATATCGGTATCGGGGGAGTCCTTACTTTTAAAAATGCCAGAAAACTTGTCGAGGTCGCGAGAGAGATTCCGCTGGAGCGCCTGATCCTGGAAACGGACTGCCCGTACCTGGCTCCGGTGCCGTACAGAGGAAAGAGAAATTCCTCGCTTTATCTTCCCCATGTTGTCGGGAAACTTGCGGAGATAAAGGGAATTTCGGAAGAGGAAGTGATTCAGGTGACAGAGCAGAACGCTGTGACGATGTACCGGTTATAAACGGCCTCGCAGCGCAGAGCAAAATACCTGCCGCTTATTAACAGAAAGAGGAATACATGAGAGAAGTATTAGCGACACCGGGCGCTACCCGGTATATTTTGGAAAAATACGGGATCAGGGCCCGCAAGAAGTATGGCCAGAACTTCCTGATCGACGCGAATGTGATCAGGGGGATCATTGACGCCGCCCAGATCACAAAGGATGATTGTGTGCTGGAGATCGGGCCAGGGATCGGCAGCATGACGCAGCTTTTGTCGGAAGCGGCGGGACGGGTGGTCTGCGTTGAGATCGACGAGAGTCTGCGGCCGGTGCTGGCGGAGACTCTGGAAGAGAGCGAAAATGTCAAAATATTGTGGCAGGATATCCTGAAGACTGACCTTCGGGGAATATGCGACGAATACAATGAAGGCAAGCCGCTCAAGGTGGTGGCCAATCTTCCTTATTATGTGACTACGCCGATCCTGATGCAGCTTTTGGAGCAGAAGAATGTGTTCCGGAGCATCACTGTAATGGTCCAGAAAGAGGTGGCGGACAGGATCCGCTCAGGCCCTGGGAACAAAGAGTACGGAGCTCTGTCCCTGGCTGTTCAGTATTATGCGGAACCCGAAGCGGTGATGACGGTGAGTCCGTCGTGCTTTATCCCGAGGCCCGGTGTGGACAGCAGCGTTCTGTGCCTTAAGGCTTACGCAGAACCGCCGGTGGAGTGCAGTGAAAAGGTAATGTTCGGCCTGATCCGGGCGGCTTTCAACCAGCGGCGCAAGACGCTCGCCAATGCGATATCCCACGGCTATTGCCTCGGCGGGAAACAGTATACAAGGGAGGAAGTGACAGAGGCGCTGGAAGAGATAGGGCTGCCTGCAGCCGTGAGAGGAGAAGCCCTTTCCCTGGAGCAGTTCGCGCAGCTGTCCCTTAAGCTGGATCCGGATCAGAAAGTGCAGGAACAGGGCATTTGAAGCCGTCAGGCAGGCATTGCTTTTGACATTGCTATAGGCGTATGATAAACTGAAATTAGTGAATTTGCCCTGTTTTTGGACAGGTGAGGACCGGTTTGTAGTAAATTGTGACGAGTAACAGCCGAGGTCTAAAGTTGGATAAATATGAACTGAAAGTTACGATCAGCGAGATCGATTCGCTGATCTCCAAGCGTCAATTCAGGGAGGCGGCGGAGGTCGCCGATTCTGTGGACTGGCGCAGAGTGAAGAATGTAAGGACACTCTGCAGGATCAGCGACGTCTATAAATTAAACCGAAGATATCATGACAGCAAGCGGGTACTGGAACTGGCTTACGCCAAGAGTCCGTACGGAAGGCAGATCATCTTTTCTCTCTGTGAGCTTGAACTCAAACTCGGGAATTATGTGAGAGCGCTGCAGCTCTACAACGAGTATATCAATGTGGCACCGAGAGACGCGGACCGCTATGTGCTTCAGTACAAACTCTATAAGGCACAGAATGTCAGTGTGAACGAGAGGATCGCCGTCCTGGAGGATCTGGCCAAGCATGATTACCGGGACAAGTGGGCTTATGAACTGGCGAAGCTGTATCAGGAAGCCGGAGAGAGGACTCTCTGCGCTTCCCAATGTGACGAGATCGTTGCCTTTTTCGGGTATGGCAGATATGTGTACAAGGCGCTGGAACTGAAAGCCTCCTTCACGGAACTGACGGTGAAGCAGAAAGCCCTTTTCAGAAAGATGAACGGGGAAGAAGTGGAAGAGGAGGAGAGCAGAGGGGAAAGCGGCAGTGCTTCGGAAGCGGAGACAACCAGTATGCCCGAGAGCTCCGGAAGTGATGCGGATGATAAGAACGGCAGAGCCGGCGGGGAATCAGACAGTGCCGCCGGAGAAGGGGTAAATACCCCCGCTGAGGAAAGAACAGGTCAGGAGGAAGGATCGCAAGCCGGGCAGGCGCAGGGAAGTCCTGAAGAAGCCGCTGAGAAATCCGGTGATCCCGGCACTGTTCAGAGTCCGGAGACCGCAGAGAAGGAGGAAATGATCCCCGCGCTCAACCGGGAACCGGAGGTCGCGGAGATCCCCTGGGAATATGAGGATTACAGGATCAGCCCCGGGGAACTGAAGAAGAAACCGGCGAAGAAAAGCCGGGAGAGTGAGAACAGGCAGGCAGAGCGCGACACGGGCAGACTCAGGAAGTCTGTGAGAAACGCAGCGCCGGTACCGGCAATGGATCACGCTGTGTTTGAAGACCGCTCTTTCGAAGTGAGTTCTGTGGAAGAATCAATATTTTCACAGGAGAAGATGCAGGAGACGATCGCCAGGGGACTTCGGAACCTGGAGAACTATGACCCCTACCTGCGTCAGGAGACTGACGGACAGTACGCGATGGTCATACAGGAGGACCCTAAGCCGGAGAAGCAGATCACCGGACAGCTCAATCTCGAAGAGATCATGAATGAGTGGGAGAAGGTGAAGCGGGACTTCTATGAGTACAACGGACTTGAGGACGACAGCCCGCCGCAGAAGCCCGTGAGTATGCAGACAGGCCGGAGCGGCGGCAATAACCGCGAGAACACCGGCTCGACCAAATCCTGGGATCCGGGTGAAGTGCACAAGGCGCTTACGATCAGAGATAATGATGAAGAGAATGCCGGCTATGATACGAGCCTGTTCGTTACGGAAGGCGGAGGCGCATTCCCGAAAGAATTTGCTGTTGAGCAGATGACTCTGACCAGAACGGATGGGAGAAGCGGCAAGGGCCAGATGTATCTTCACTCAGAGGATTCCATCCGGCAGCTTACGGCCGCGCTTGACAGGATCTTCCTCGAGGGCGGGACAGGCAATGTCGTGATCACAGGCGACGAGGGGGCGGGAACGCTCAGTCTTGCCAGAGAGCTGGTTCTGCGGTATCGGCAGAAGAATCCTAATTTCGTCGGCCAGATCGCGAAATCTGAAGGCAGATATATCACAAGGGAGAATGTCCTTCGCGTGATCCCGAGAATGCCCTTCGGCGCGCTGATCATCGAGAAGGCCTCCATGATGAGTGAGGAAGGAGCGGCAGCTCTGTGTGAGATGCTTGCCGTGCCGGAGCGGAGCATCCTGATCATCATGATCGACAGAAAGGGCGTCATGGACGCGTTTCTGAACGATCATCCCAGGATGAAAGAGATGTTCCCGGCCAGGGTTGATATAGCGGCCCTGAGCGTGGATACCCTTCTCGGCTATGCAAGGGAGTACGCAGGGAAGCTTCAGTGTGAGATCGATGAGTATGGAATGGGCGCTCTTCAGAGCAGGATCATGTCCATGCAGACCGTCGATCACACAGTTACTCTCGAAGATATCAGGGATATCGTGGACGAGGCGCTGTATTACGCGAGCCGCAAGACGATCTCAAGCCTTGTGGATTCTTTCTCCCGAAGAAAGGGAGGAGCACAGAGAATTATTCTGAGGGATAAGGATTTCCTTCATTATTGAGATATATAAACAATGCGCAGGACCGGGCAAGGGGATGAAGGTTTCCGGACACTGCGGCACCAGCAGCCGGTCCGGACGCGGGTTTCCCGCCGAAGGCGTCTGCAGCAACAAGTATCAGGAGGTACGGTAAGATGGCAGTGAAGAAAACAGCTACAACCAAGAAGAGCAGTGCGGCACCCGCTAAGAAGACAACGACCGCGAAGGCTGCTCCCAAGGCAGTAAAGAAGGCTTTGGCGAAGCCTGAGGACAAGAAGGTGTACATCTCCAATGATGACGCTTACTGGTTCGGAAACGGTACACATTACCAGATTTATAAGAAACTGGGATCTCATCCGTCCGAAGAGAACGGTGAGAAGGGAATCTTCTTCGCAGTCTGGGCACCTAATGCCAAGGCAGTTCACGTGATCGGAACTTTCAACGGATGGAATGAAGAGCAGCATGCGATGACGAAGTACAACGCAGGCGGAATCTGGACTCTGTTCATTCCCGGACTCGG
>CAMKAA010000088.1 GCA_946410365.1 uncultured Lachnospiraceae bacterium
AGAAGCGCCATGACGCCCAGCCAGCCCAGGCTTGCCGCATCAACTTCTGACATCGGCGTCTTTTCGATATCTACCCCTCTGCTCTTTAAGATATCTCTGTAATACTTGAGGCCCCACTTCGGATTATTGTGCACAAAACTGTAGACTGCATCTTCTATTTTGCTGATGGTCCGATGCGCGTCTTTCTTCTCTTCCAGATCCGGTATATATTTTGTCACTCCTTCAAACATATGCTCCCCTCCTGTAGTTGCCACCCCTGGTTTGTATATGAGAGTATTCTCAGCACTCTTTATATGTAAAACTCTTATCTATATTTTATACCAGAACCGCACAGATATCATCTGAAAAAGAGCAAAAAAACCTCCTCCGGCGCTGGCATGCGCACAGAGGAGGATCTGAAAAGAATGAGGAAGATTCTCAGATTTTCATTATTCTTTGCTCTCTCCGAAGCAGATTTTCTGAACGATCGGCGAGAGCGGCT
Organism: uncultured Lachnospiraceae bacterium; assembly: GCA_946410365.1. The sequence goes on from CAMKAA010000088.1 coordinate 482, forward strand.
TTCTTATGATCGCGATGACCTTGCCTGTGACGAGCGCCGCGAGGATCGTGCCCTCTCTGATACGGACTCCCGGATCACGGAAGGGGATCAGGTGAAGGAATACGATCGTAAGGATCACACCGAGCAGGACAACTGCACAGTCCACGATAGTCTTTACCTTTGTGAAGGGCTGATTAACTTTCTTGGCGATGGCCATTGTCATTCCTTCCATGGGCATCGGAACGAGGTCCACATCCAGATACAGAAAGACTCCGAATGCTACGAATACAATACCGACGCACTGCATTCCCAGACGTCCGATATATCCGCCGGGGAAGAGGAAATCTCCTACCATCCACTTCGTGAAGTTGACAAAATATCCAAAGATCGTAGAAAAGACGATCTGGAACAGGTTGACCGGATTGAACTCTTTCCTCAAAAGCAGGATCTGCACAAGGATATAGAAGCAGAATACGATCGTAACGCAGGTTCCGGGTTTCATTTTTACGATATCACTGATGACATACGGGAGAGAGTTGACGGGTGAGATTCCCAGGTCGGAATTGGCAGAAAATGCCACTCCCAGCGCCATGAAGAACAACGCGATACAGTAAAACAGGACACGGATCCCCCACTGGGGCAGTGTGCTTTTTCTCATCAGACTTTTCTCCTGTTCTGTTTAAAAGCTCCCGGGGAGACCGTTTCTATAGCGGCGCTCCCCAGGATTTAGGGAAAATAAGAAATGGTTTAGCGTTAATGATTACTCGTCGATACCGGTAGCTTCGATGTTGTTTTCTTTCAGATAGTTCTTCTGGATCTTTCTGTTTGCGAGAACAATAGCAGGGAAGATCAGCAGAGGCAGGTTGAGGTATCCGAGGATGGTGTAACCTGTGGATACAAGCTTAACGATACCGATCTTGGAAGCAGCTGCGCATGCGAGCAGCAGTACAACAACGAGAAGACCGTCCTTGAGAGGAGCGCTCTCATCAGCCTTGCGGTAGAGCTTGGAATATCTTGCTACTGCACCGAAGCTGAAGCCTACAGCAGTGGAAAGAACAGCGATGAAAACTGTGATAACATATACAAGCTTCAGGCCGGAGAATCCGAGTGCTGTAAGTGTTCCGTAGAACGGAAGCGGGTTTGTAGCGGTGTCGAGAACGTTGTAGTTCTCAAGAGTGGTAGCGGAAAGGAAGAACAGGCTCAGTACGACGAGCATGCATGCGTTTCCGCAAATACCGATGATGGCGCCGAGTCTTGTGGTCTTGCGATCGGGAAGAGTCGGAGCGATGGAAGAAATATTACCGATTACGTTAGCCTGGAAAGAAGCATAGATAACACCGCTCCAAAGTGCTCCAAGGAAGCTGGGGTTGATTCCTTCAACAGTTCCTGAGCTGATGTTTGCAAGTGCCTGGCCAAGATGAAGCTTGCCTGTGGATGCGCTCATGATGATGATGACTGCAAGAACAGCGATAACAAGATACATCATGTAAGAAGATGCGCGAGCAACGAGTTTAGCACCATATGCGCAAAGAAGACCTGCGCAGACAATAACGGCGCCTACGCCTACCCAGTAGTTCAGGCCGAACTGGCTGTTGAGCAGGTTTCCGATCGCGCTGAGGGATCCGCCGAGAGCGGTCAGCATAACGATGATGAAGGAGAAGTCAAGAAGATATACGATCCAATCGACTCCCCAGACCTTCTTGGTCCAGTCTGCGTAGTTGTAAGTCTTGTAGATTCTTGAGAACTCTGCTGCGCAATAGATGCAGTAGCCGAGCAGGGCCATAGCAAGGATGCTTGCGAGAGTGCCCCAGATGCCATACTTAACCCAGTAAACAAGGATCTGTGTACCGGATGCCACGCCGGGACCAAAGTGTGTGCCCATCCATACGCAGGCCATTCCGATGGCGATTGATAAAGATGACTGTTTCTTATCCATTTTTTCCTCCTTAAATTATGTGCTTTTCGCATATCTACCACTGCTTACGGCTTTCCCCAGACCGTAAGCAGCAATATTCTTTAGGTTCAAACTCCGCCTATCAGCGAAGAAGCGCGCCGGAGATGACCATCTGCTGAACCTGGGAGCTTCCTTCGTAGATGGAAGTGATGCGGACATCGCGGTACAGACGCTCGATCTCGTACTCCTGAGAGTAGCCATAACCGCCGTGCAGCTGCAGGGACTTGTTAACGATCTCGATAGCAGCCTCGGTGGTGAAATATTTTGCCATGGAAGCAGCCTTTGTAGCGTCTTCCTTGTTGTCCATGAGCCATGCTGCGTTGTAGACAAGGTTTCTTGCTGCGTTGAGCTTGGTCTCCATATCAGCCATCATGAATGCCAGAGCCTGGTTCTTGCAAAGAGGCTTGCCGAACTGGATACGGTTCTTGGTGTGCTCAACTGCCAGGTCCAGAGCTTCCTGAGCGATGCCCAGAGCCATGGAAGCAACGCCGACACGTCCGACATTCAGAGTCTTCATAGCGTTGATGAAGCCCATGTTCTCCTTGCCGAGCAGGCAGTCAGCGGGAACGCGGACATCTTCCAGGATCAGATCGCTGACCGGAACACCGTGCTGGCCCATCTTCTCTTCGTGCTTACCAACGGATACACCGGGAAGATCCTTGGAAACGATGAACGCGCTGATGCCCTTTGTGCCCTTATCCGGATCAGTCTTTGCATAGACGATGTGATAATCCGCGATGGGAGCCATTGTGATGAAGCACTTTACGCCGTTGAGGATGTAGCTGTCGCCGTCCTTAACTGCCTTTGTCTTAAGGGAGCCGGCATCGGAACCTGCGTTGGGCTCAGTCAGAGCAAAGGAAATCTTGGTGCTGCCGTCTGCTACGCCGGGAAGGTATTTCGCCTTCTGCTCTTCTGTTCCGGACAGAAGGATCGGCTGTGTGGACAGGGAGTTAGCGGAAGAAATGAACAGAGTAGCGGTCGCGCACTTCTTCGCGATCTCTTCCATAACACAGACATAGCTGCGCATGTCAAGGCCGAGTCCGCCGTACTCCTCCGGGATCTTCAGGCCGTAAAATCCGAGTTCAGCCATCTCCTGAACAACTTCTTCCGGAAATACGTTGGTCTTGTCGATCTCAGCTGCGATCCCTGCCAGGGTGCCTTCTGCAAACTGCTGCGCCATCTCGCGGATGGATTCGTGATCTTCATTGAAAAATGCACTTGCCATAGTTTTGTCCTTTCTTTTTATAAAATTGCCTTTGCATAGTTTCCTGTTGTTCCAACCGCTTGCAGCCCTGCTTCATCCGCAGCGTTTCTCGCGGCGATCTCCTTGAGCTCTCCCAGGCGGACCTTTCCGCTTGCCGTCATCGGGAGCTCCCGGAATGTAAAAATGTATTTCGGAATCTTGAAGTAAGAAAGCCTCGGTTTTAAGAACCGCAGAAGCGCCGCCGCGTCAAAATCCTGTCCGTCTTCCACGACGATGCATGCCGCGATCTCCTCCTGTGTGAACTTGTTGGGAACTCCAACGACCTTTACTTCCTTCGTCATTCCGCTCGCGATGATCGCCTTTTCGATCTCTCTGGGAGAAATGTTCTCCCCGGACCGAATGATCATCTCTTTTCTTCTGCCTGTAATGCAGATCTCGTCAAACTCGTTAAAATATCCGATATCACCCGTCTTGAGCCAGCCGTCCTCAGTCATAGTGTCCGCTGTCTCCTTGGGCATCTTGTAGTACTCTTTGAAAATATTGAAGCCTGCAAGCTCCAGTTCTCCGGGTAATCCGAACACTCTCTTCTTCGTCCCGTCCGGGTTGACCACAGGATCCGCCGCTGTATCCCAGCCGACGATCTCTCCGGTAACAATGTCCCTGACTCTCGCCATCGTGTCCTCGTAGAAGGCGCCGCCTGTGACTTCTCCGCTTCTGAGCGGGTTGTCCCAGTCTGAGAAGGATCCGCTCGTTGATGCTTCTGTCATGCCAAAAGAGGGAATCAGGTGCGCCTGCGGGAATCTCCTGCAGATTTCCTTATACTCTTCTGTCGTGATCACGCTTCCGCCGATGATGCCTGAACGAAGTGAACTTCCGTCGTATACTTCGTTTCCTTCCTTGCGGACCAGCGCCAGATACATACTGGGAACACCGAGCATTACCGTACAGTGATAATCGCTGATGGCCTCCCAGACGCCCTGCGTCCTGAAGGAAGGAATGATGTGCATCGTCATACCCACGATCACACTTCCGGCCAGTGCGGTGTTAAGTCCGAAACCATGGTACATGGAAACCGCCACTACAGTCTTGTCATCCGTGGTCCATCTCATGCACTTCTGAACATGAAGGTTGACATTTACGATTCCGTAGTGAGTCAGCACAACCGGCTTAGCCTTGGATGTCGTTCCTGAGGTAAAGATGATGCAGGCAGGAGAATCTGAAGAAA
>CAMKAA010000089.1 GCA_946410365.1 uncultured Lachnospiraceae bacterium
GGAAGTCCTTTTTCTCCCTTTGCCTTCTGAACAGCTCTGATCTTGCGGCTGGTATCTCTGGCATAGAATTCATTAAACCAGTTTTTGATACCGGCAAAGTCATTGTTGATGCTGTTCGGGTCATTGGAATCAAAGTTATCATTGATGGCGATATACCTGACCCCATATTTTGGGAAGGTCATACTGGTATAAAGCCCGACAAGGGATGAGTTTCTTCCAAGGCGGGAGAGGTCTTTGGTGATACATACCTTTACATGACCAGCTTCCATTTCTGCCAGCATCTGCTGGAAGCCCGGACGGTCAAAGTTGGTGCCGGAATAACCGTCATCCACAAAGAACACCGGATTGGTAAAATGCTGTTCCCTTGCGTACTGCAGAAGAATGGACTTCTGATTCTCAATGGACAAGGACTCGCCGGAACGCTCGTCTTCCTGCGAAAGTCTGCAATATAATGCCGTGATCTGTTTTGTTGCTCCTGTCATATCTGTAACCTCCTTGATTGGAGCAACTGTCGATACAGGATTGGCTGGCATCATTGTATCAAAATTATTCGATACTGTCATTGGCATCCTCCTCTGTATTTGTAAACTTTTTTGCTGAGATGCGCTCCAGCTTGCGGAGCATACATTCTTCACCGTCAAAACTGCCGGTTACGGTATAAACTGTGCCCCCGATTTCCCTCTCGATAGATAAGTCCGGGATCCACCATGCAGAAGGGTTCTTTGCATGCAGATACCCCTCCTCATCAAACCAGACATTATGATGCTGTCTGTCGGGAGATACCGGCTGAAGTTTGAAATACGGATCCGGATCAGTAAAACGGTATTCCGGGGGCAGTGTATCTTCCTCGATATAAGTCCCGAGATTCTCATCCAGTTCACACCACTCGGCAAGGTCGATCAGTTCATCAAGGTTTTCAGGCAACTCCATCATTTCTTCCTCCATATTTTCGATTTCCATAGGTTTCAATTCTTTCATAATGATTTCCTTTCCTGCGCGTTCATCTTGCGCAAATATCATGTTTTTAGTCGGACAAATGTACCGGCGCGGGTTACTTATAGTTGTTAAAAGGGATATCCCTTTATCTGCATACCAGGCACTGCCAGAACGGGGGCAAATGCTCCCGTCCCGGTGATCTTGTGCTGAATTATAGTTCTGGATCATGACGGTGTTTCTTCTTCGAAGGTTGAGTCTGTTCAGGCTGCTCGCGACTGAGTATCTGGTCAATATTCTGTTTGATGGTGCGAAGCTCTTTTTCATGATCCTGTGCGGAATGGTATTCGTAATAAGCTTCGTTTTCCTGCGAGATAAGTTCTTCAATTTCGGCAGTCAATGCTTTGGCAGCAGGAAGTTTTTTGATATCGTGACTCTTGAAATAGCGGATTGCAGACTCTCGTAAGATAAAGTCCGACTCATGAGCATGATAGAAGTCCTCCTGTTTGGATTTACGTTTGATCTGCTTGTATTCCTCATAAAGCGGTGCAGTCTTTCGATAGATCTGTATCTGTCTGCGTAATTCCTTTTTCTCCTTAATAACGGATTCAAAGGATTTCACTTTCTTCCTTGCATCGGCCACGGCATTATGCGCTTCCACAAGAGCTGCGTCCATTGCTTCCGGAGATTCAAAGCCTGCTTCCTGATATGCAATCAGGGTTGCAGACATTGTTTTCAGATTATGAAGCGTTGCCCAGTGTGCGTACCCGCCGCCTTTGCTATGGGCGTAATTCATGTCTACGATACGATCGAGGCCGGAAGGAGAATTATGCGACTGGGCTGACTTTATAGGAGATGCTTTTGAAGTAGAAGGAACTGGCGATTTTTCATGAAGTGCCTGCTCTGCATTTCTATTGATCTGCTCCAGTACAGCTTCCTTGGAAAAGTCATCTCCAAGCTTTCTTGCTGTGATTGGCTTTGTCCGGTCTGCGGTCAGATAACTGAATCTTCCACGGCTCTCCCGAACAGAAATGCCGTGTTCCTCAAGCAACTCCTGAAACTCTTCAAAGCTTTTGGCCGCAAGCAATGCGGCACGAATATTTCCTCTAAGGATATCTTTGTCAGTTTCAAACTTCGTTCGCCTAGGCGTAAGTCCGTCTGCAATGATTCGCTGATTCAGCTCATCCAGTTCCTGCTGGCCGCGCCGCCTTGCATGATATTCCCGTTCGGTAATTCTGTTCTTGCTGCCGTTTAAGAGATCAATCTGATACAGATTTTCCCGATGGCACATCTCCATTACTTCACTTCGAAGATAGCGAAGTGCTGAAGCAGTGCAGCGATGTTTCATCCCCGCCTGTGTATCACAGGGTCTGTCCATATAGGGAAGGAAGGGAATATCTTTGATGCGCAGACTGTTAATGACGATGTGAACGTGAATGTTTCCGCTATGGTTATGACCATCCGGATGAGTGCAGACCAAAGCCTGGTGTCCGGGAAAATGTTCCCGGCAGAAATCGGCGCCAAGCTGCTGGGCCTTATCCATTGTCAGCCCATTTTCTGTTCCATCTCTCGGATCAAAGCTGATGATATAGTGGTGACTTTTCACATCACCCCTCTGGTTGTTTTTGCCGTATCTGAGATTGGCCCGCATACATGCAATTGCAAAATCTTCATCGCCGCAGAGGATGGTCTCCATCCGAAAGTCATCACGGGGGAGCATCCGGCCCTTCTCATCCAGAAGCGGTTTATTGGTAAACTCATCATGCTGGAAAGTAAGGTACAGTTCGGCAGCACCATAGTTCGCATTTTTAGAGCTGATATGTTTGATCGTTGCCAACTGCATCACCTACTTTCTTTAAGACTTCAAATTTCAGTTTCGCCAGATCCGAAACTGCTGTACGAACCTCCTCTGCAAGGTTTGGGTAAGGCGTATGAGTTTCATTCAAAAACCTCGCAATCTGATTCAGGTTGCTTCCGATCTTTCCGTATTCCGAAGTCATTCTGCCAACAGAGGAAAGCAGCTCATCACTGGCTGCTGATACCTTTATGATGGGACGGATCGTTACACCGGTGATGGACTGGCGGATCATTTCAGCCTGACTCATCCCATAGGTCTTGCAGCGTTCAGAAAAGGCTTCGTATTCTTCGTCGGTCAGCATCGATTTGATGAGACGATTACGATGCGGGGCATTATATTTTTTCGCGATAGGGCATCACCTCCTATAAAAAAATGAAACTGCCATGTCTGGCAGAAATTAAAAAATCGCCGTTTCCGGCGACTTCAGCAGGGTTTGGGGAAGGCACTCCCCAACAAGTATCTGACCGTGGAAAAATGAGTGTGATACGAAATTTGGTACCATGGTCGATACTTGCTCTTAACAAATGAGAGACTGACAATAACGTAAATATCACCTCCTGCCATGATTAACATGGGACTGCATCCATTCGATGAGATCCGGTTTTATCACGAGCTTGCGCCCGCCGATCTGCATGGTTGGAAAGTCCGGCTGGCTCATCAGTGCGTAGGCACCGGACTTGGAAATGCACAAAGCCTGAGCCAAAAGCTTTGCGTCCAGTACGTCCGGCAGATTTTCAAATAAGTTGTTTTTCATGTTGTACCTCCATAAAAATGCGCAAAAGAAAGCAGCCATTGTCGGATGACAATGACTGCGGGTTGAGAGGATTGGATGGGATATGATTTATTGGTTTCTGTATTCGGAATACTTTTCCGAAATGTGATGGATCCGTTTGCTGACTGCGCTGTGATTCTGATAGCCAACTTTAGCAGCGATTTCTTTTAGGGTAAACCCCTCAGACTTAAACTGAAGTATCTGCTGGTCACGTTCTGAAAGGGTCGCGACAAATGCTTCGAAGGTCTGGCTCTCAATGATTTCTTCTTCGAAAGGAGCACTCTCGGCAGTAATGGAATCCGGAGTATCCTCCATGAGCTGATCCAAAGACAGCATCGCGCCGACACTGGTTCGGGAATGCGACCATTTTCGCATAAATTCCTTTTTTACAAGACTGTTGCGAAAAACATAATCGGTTTCATCACGGGTCGCCCAGATCGTGTCGATTATAGGCTGCCAGTTCTGTTCCTTTACGATCATCGGAACAACGGACCCGATAAGGTTGCTGAACTGCTGATAAGTCAGGAAGGGAACTTCCATGCCTCTTGGCATATTGAAAAGAGACTGGAAGGAAAGTCCGATATGCTCAAACTTTTCCCTAATATAAGGAATAATCGTATAGGACAATCTCCACAATGGAAAATCTCCGGAATAGGAATTGAAGCTGCCGGGGATTTCTCTGTAATCACCATCCTTGTTCGGCACTTCAAAGCACTGCCAGGCACTCCACGCATAGCAGTCCCAAACCAGTTCCAGAAATACATCCGTGTTCAAAAGTTCTGCATAATCATCACTGCGAATCACATCAAATGGACAACGCGGCAGATTCATATAAGCAGGTCTTTTGGAAACAAGTTCTTCCGGCAGGCTGTAAAAAAGTGTGAGCCAGGACTTATTATCCTCTGGCAGGATCTGCATGATATTTCCGGGTTCCAGCAGGATAAATCCCTTAGGCCCGCGTTGTGTTCTGTCAGATTTCAATATATCTCACCTCCGTCCTTTATAAATCTGAGAAGAAAATCCTCCTCTACTAATATATGGCACGAAACAGAAGCAAATGTTCCATCTGTTCCAATATTTTTTGAAATATTTTTTATTTTATCACAGATTACAATAATTCTAATCATTATAAATGCAGACAGATTATGCATCCTTCTTATGAGAACTTATCTTAGACTGTATAGTAGTAATCGGTTCAGATTGATATTATTCGCCATATCGCATATAATAACATTGTAGCACAT
>CAMKAA010000090.1 GCA_946410365.1 uncultured Lachnospiraceae bacterium
CGGTCGGGGTAGAACTGCTCGAGGTCGGAGAGCTTCTCGCCCATACCAACGTACAGAATGGGCTTTCCGGTCACCGCCTTGATCGACAGAGCAGCACCGCCTCGGGTGTCGCCGTCCATCTTGGAGAGGATCACGCCGTCTACGCCTACCTTCTCGTCAAAGGTCTTGGCAACATTGACAGCTTCCTGACCGGTCATGGCGTCTACCACCAGAATAGTCTGGTGAACCGTCACAGCCTTCTTGATGTCCTCAAGCTCCTGCATCATCTCCTCGTCGATCTGCAGACGTCCCGCAGTATCGAGGATGACAAGATTCTCCTTGTTCTTATTAGCATGCTCGATGGCCGCCTTCGCTATGTCGGCCGGATCATGCCTGTCTCCCATGGTGAAAACATCGACGCCCTGCTTCTCACCGTTGACCTGCAGCTGTTTGATAGCCGCGGGACGGTAGATGTCCAGCGCCACGAGCAGGGGCTTCTTGCCCTTCTGCTTGAACTTGCCCGCGATCTTGGCTGCCGTTGTGGTCTTACCTGCGCCCTGCAGACCGACCATCATAACGACTGTCATCTGCTTGCCGGGCTGCAGCTGCAGCTCTGTGGTCTCGCTTCCCATCAGCGAAGTCATCTCTTCGTTGACGATCTTGATGACCATCTGCGCGGGATTGAGGCCGTTCATGACCTCTTCGCCGACCGCCCTTTCCTGGACGGAACTCACAAACTGCTTGACGACCTTGAAGTTGACGTCTGCTTCGAGCAGAGCCATCTTAACTTCGCGCATCGCGCTCTTGACATCGCTCTCCGTGAGCTTGCCCTTGCCGCTCAGTTTGCTGAATATACTGTTTAGCTTATCTGTTAAGCTGTCAAATGCCATATAGACGATCCTCTGAAATCTTGTACTTTGCCCTGTACGCCGGTATCCGGCGCATAGCTCTGTGCAGGCTTCTTCAGGTCTCCAGATCCGTGCAGATCTCGTCCGCGATCCTGCGCAATACCGATGCCTGCGCCTGGGGGATCTCTTCGGAGGAAGCGACCTGCCTTAATCTGTCAGCGGATTCCCTGATCTTGCCGAAGCGGCGGATCATTCCGAGCTTGTTCTCGTATCCGCGCATGATCACCGTACACCTTCTCACAAGATCATGCACCGCCTGCTTGCTGACACCCTCGGTCTCAGCGACCTCATTCAATGATAAATTGTCATAGACGACCTGTTCATAGATCTTCTGCTGATGCCCAGTGAGAAGTGAGCCGTAGAAATCGTATAAAAGGCCCTGTTCAACGATCTTTTCCATCACCTGCACTATATTACAGTCCCGATACGCAAGTGTCAAGTGTTTTTTCTTTACCTGATTAAAATCCGGCACCCCGAGAGAAAAAGCACGAAGCGGATGAGGAGCTTGCTCATCAGACGATTCGTGCTTTTTCTCTCGGGGCGGCCAAGGCGCGAAGCGCCTTCGGACGCCACAGTCCCAAAACGCGAAGCGGTTTGGGACGTGGGTGCCGGATTTTATTTTTGGCGCGAAGCGCCTTCGGACGCCACAGTCCCGAACTGCGGAGCGCTTACTCCACCGATACACTCAGATCCAGCGCCACATCTCCTTCGATTCCGTTAACTGTCCCTTTCAGGCTGTACTGCCAGCACCTGAATTTATAAGGGAAATAGAGGTAGTCTCCGTAGTCCGCGATCCACTTGTCGTACTCCTCAAGCTCCGCCATGTTCAGCAGCATGTGGAAAGCTGCGGTGTTGGCGCAGATGACGGGATCGTAGCCCGCTTTCTTTATTTTGGCGCAGAAAGCTCTGACTCCCTGAGTCCATTCCTCTCTGGTCTGCCCGCTGAGGGAACTGGAGTGATCGGGGATCTGCACGCGCACCGCCACCGGCGCACCCATCTCCTGCTGGCTCATGGTCAGATTCGAGAGGACAAAGTCCGCGATCTCCTCGGCTTCTTTTTCGTTGTCCACGTCGAGATCCACATAACAGCCGGTCCGGATCCCTACGGATTTGGCGCCGCTCATGTTTTCCTGGAATCTCTCGTCCTGTTCGAGCTCCCCGCCGGTATTTCTGACCGCAGCCCGGATCATCGCAAACGCAATCTGATCCTCTGCCACTTTGCCCCAGTCGATCTCCCCGTTGAGAGCAGAGACGTCAATGCCTCTGTTCACCGTTACGCCTGCGTCCTCTCCTATGTACTCCATTGCCCCGTTTTCTCCCAGGGCAAAGTCCATTTCGGAAAACGGATTTATCTCGAGGTATCTGTCCACGGGATAGAAATAGTACCGCCCCTCCCACATGACGACCAGATCGCCGGGGAAGAGATCCCTCAGCATCGAGATCGTGCTGTTGCCGGATTCAAAGGACGACTGAATTTCAAGGAGGATCCTGTTGCGCTCCGACTGCGCGGCGCCGTACCTGATCTTCTCGATCTGGCTGTCCGTGTACATGGTCCCTTCCACCAGTTTTTCGCTTCTGAGTCTCTCGAGGCGCACAAAGAGGACCACTGCCATCGCCAGGGACGCGACTGTGATCACGCACAGAAAAAGGATGTTCAAAAAATAGAACACTCTCCTGTGATTCGGATTTGATTTTTCTGGTTCTCTGTTTTCCATTTAAATGCTCCGGAAATACATGAAAAGCATCGCTGTGCCAAAATATCGTTTAAATACTTACTACTGCCTGATGTACCTTGTATCCGTTATCTGACAGCGCCTTGATGATCTGTTTCTTGTGATCTGTTCCGAAAGCTTCCAGTGTGATCCTCAGTTCCACTGCCGCATTGCGGTTGATGGATACGAACTGGTTGTGCTCAAGTTTGATGACATTTCCGTTGACGCCGGCGATAATACCGGACACTCTGTGCAGTTCGCCCGGCTTGTCGGGAAGACGCACAGAGATCGTGAAGATCCTGTCTCTCATGATCAGCCCCTGCTGCACGACGCTGGACATAGTGATGACGTCCATGTTGCCTCCGCTGAGGATGGATACCACTTTTTTGCCCCTGCACTTGATATGCTTGAGAGCAGCTACTGTCAGAAGGCCGGAGTTCTCAACGATCATCTTGTGGTTTTCCACCATGTCAAGGAAGGAGACAACAAGATCTGAGTCCGGAACTGTGATCACCTCATCCAGGTTCTTCTGAAGATAAGGAAAGATCTGTGTTCCCGGCGTCTTTACGGCTGTGCCGTCCGCAATGGTGCTTACTTCCGGGAGCGTGACCACTTTCCCGGCTTCCAGAGAAGCCTTAAGGCAAGCTGCGCCCTCAGGCTCAACTCCGATGACTTTCGTATTGGGTTTGAGCATCTTGACCAGTGTGGAGACGCCGGTGGCAAGTCCGCCTCCGCCCACGGGGACCAGAATGATGTCCACCAGGGGCAGGTCCTTTATGATCTCCATGGCGATAGTGCCCTGTCCCGTTGCGACATCGGGATCATCAAAGGGATGGATAAATGTGTATCCGTGCTCCGCTGCCAGTTCCAGTGCGCGGGCGCACGCCTCATCGTACACATCTCCGAAGAGAACTACCTCCGCGCCCAAAGCCTTGGTCCTGTTTACTTTGATGAGCGGTGTTGTGGTGGGCATCACAATGACTGCTTTCGCGCCGAATTTCTGAGCCGCGTAAGCCACGCCCTGCGCGTGATTGCCTGCGGAGGCAGTGATCAGGCCTCTCGCCCTCTCCTCTTCGCTCAGCGTGCTGATCTTATAGTAAGCGCCCCTCACTTTGTAGGCACCTGTCCGCTGCCGGTTCTCAGGCTTTAAGTATACCTTTCCTCCCGTCCTCTCACTGAAATAATCCGAATAGATCAGGCTGGTATCCAGCGTCACCTGCCCGACTGCCTCGCAGGCCTCCTCGAATTTCTCCAGTGTCAGTTTCTCTTTCAGTCCCATGTATAAGTCCTTTCGTAATTATATTCAGCAGGTCCGTCCCAAATGCTGCGCATTCGGGACGACAGCGTCCAGAGGCGCTCCGTGCATTTTTCGGGGGTGCTGAATATTTATCAGTAGAAAATCGCGTCCACGAACTGGTCGGGATTGAACTTCTGCAGGTCTTCGATCGCTTCTCCTACGCCGATGAATTTCACCGGGATCCCCAGTTCCGACTGCACCGCGATAGCAATACCGCCCTTGGCTGTTCCGTCCATCTTGGTGAGGACTATGCCGGTCAGTTTCGTGACACTGGCAAACTCTCTGGCCTGGAAGATCGCGTTCTGGCCGGTGGTACCGTCCAGTACCACCCAGTTCTCCCTGAAGCACCCGGGATACTCTCTCGTAATGATCCTGTCGATCTTGCTGAGCTCCGCCATCAGGTTCTTCTTGTTGTGGAGACGGCCGGCGGTATCTATGAGAAGGATATCTGTCTTTCTCGCCTTAGCTGCCTGCACTGCATCATACACGACCGCCGCGGGATCAGACCCTTCAGCTGCTCCGATAATGTCTACGCCGGCTCTTTTGGCCCACTCTGTAAGCTGCTCGTTTGCCGCCGCGCGGAAAGTGTCAGCGCTGGCGATCAGCACTCTTTTGCCCTGTTTGCGGTAATTTGCCGCAAGCTTTCCTACTGAAGTAGTCTTGCCGACGCCGTTTACGCCGATCACAAGGATCACCGCCGGTCCCTGTTCGAAAGCGTAGGCGTCCTTACTCTGCTTCATTTTATTTCTGATCCCCAGGATCAGTTCCTGGCGGCAGTCAGGACAGAACCTGATCCGCTCGTCCTTTACTTTCTGCCGGAGATCGTCCAGCAGTTCTTCCGTCGTCTGAACGCCGATATCTCCCATGATCATCGTCTCTTCCAGCTCCTCGAGGAATTCCTCGCTGACCT
>CAMKAA010000091.1 GCA_946410365.1 uncultured Lachnospiraceae bacterium
GGAATAAGCCCCTCGCAACGACTGCGGACGGTTCCGCGATCATTGCGAAGGGCTTATTTGAAAGGGGGAAATGTAAATCTTGTTAAACATTGAGAGTTTTAAAGAGGGGGAAATGTTCTCTCTGTTTACAAGTTATACTATACACGATAGTTGTTATAAAACTATTTAGAAAGAATGAAAAACTTCTAAAGTTTTCCGAAAAAAAAGAGAAAGAGAAAATTGAATATTTTGGCTGAATCAGGGATGAATAAGAACGATTTTTTGTGCAAATGATGCAAAAACATAGTATAATGACTCTATAAGTTACAGGAATAGTCAATACGACGCCGCTTCAGGGGCGGAGCCGCAGAACGGAGGTGCACATGCAGTCTTACACGAAGATGAGATCGAGAAAGTTCCCGGATGTCATTATGAAAGTTATCCCCGGACATTTTGTAACGCCGAATTCCCATATCAACTACTATATCGATATGACGACAATGAAGACCAGGCAGAGTGAGGCTAAGGCTGCCGCCCGTGCTATGGCCAGTACTTATGCCGCCACGACGATCGTCGATACGATCGTGTGTATGGACGGAATGGAAGTAATCGGTGCCTATCTTGCCGATGAACTTACCCAGGCGGGTATTATGTCCATGAACGCGCATAAGACGATCTATGTTTATTCCCCCGAGTTCGACAATCGCGGCCAGATGATCTTCCGCGAGAATTCCGAGATGATGATCAAGGGCAAGCACGTTCTCCTGCTTCTGGCTTCCGCGACTACAGGTCAGACGATCCTTCGCGCAGGCGAGAGCATTGACTATTACGGCGGAACAGTTGTGGGTATTACAGCGATCTTCTCCGTTCCCACCAAGATCTTTGGCCAGCAGGTTCATTCCCTGTATAAGATCCAGGATCTTCCGGACTATCACACCTACACCGCGTCCGAGTGCAAGATGTGCAAAGATCACATTCCGATCGACGCGATCTGCAACAGTTTCGGCTACTCCAAACTCCACTGATCTATCCGCATAAACAGCAGCGAATCTTTGTATGAGGCCGTCGTTAGCGAATGACTGACGGCCTCATTTTTGTACTCCGGAAGCCGGATTTTCTTTGCAATTTATTTGAAACAGAGTATACTAAATGTGTAATAATTTGTTAAGAATGGCAAAGGTTATTTAAAAAGCATTTAATATACTTGCGGCAAAGGAAACTTTGATGGCAGACAGAGAGAACAGATATCCAATCAATAAAGAAAAGCGCGGGGGAGCATGGCATCTGTACAGAAGTGAGGTTCTGGCAGCCCTGGTCATCGTAGTGCTTGTGATCGGCGTCGCGTTCCTGGTAAACAAGTTTTTCTACGGATTTGACCTTCCCGAGCTCGCGTTTAAGGAGCCTGTGGTCACGGACTCATACGCGGGACCGGGCAAAAAAGAGAAGGGCTTTGTTCAGTCGGAGGACTGGAGGCTGCTGCTGGTGAACAGGAATCATCCGCTCGAAGAGGATTTCGACGGGGAGCTTACAGAACTGCGATACGGACAAACGGTCGACAGCAGGATCTACCCGGATCTGCAGGAGATGTTCGACGAGATGCGCGACGCGGGACTTGATCCCTGTGTAGTTCAGGGCTATAGGAGCGGCGAAGAGCAGCAGGAAAGACTTGACAATAAGATCAGGGAGTACATGGGCTACGGAAAGACAAGAGAAGAAGCCCGGCAGCTCGCGATCCAGTGGGAAGCCGAACCCGGCACCAGCGAGCACGAGACGGGATTGTGCGTCGATATCTCCAGCGATTCAGGCGACAATGAATCGGCAAATGCTGTGTGGGAGTGGATGGACGAGAACTGCAGCCGTTTCGGTTTTATTAAGCGCTATCCCAACAATAAGTCCTCTGTGACAGGCGTCAAGGGAGAGCCCTGGCATTACCGTTATGTAGGTCTTGAAGCCGCGCAGGAGATCACACAGAAAGGTATTACGCTGGAGGAATACCTCGGAGCAGTGAGGTGATCCGGCGGCGGTATTTTTTGGCAAAAGATTATTTCATTTAGTTTTATTCATTAATTCATAGAAACTTTAGAAAGTAAACACAAGGAAAACACTTCTGCGAATAGAATAAAAAGAGAAAGAGAAAAAAAGCGGCAATGGTGCGGCTTTCACTCTGTAAACTATGGGGGAGTCCCATGAAAATAAGGAGGATGATATGGCAGATTTCAAATTAAGTGACGGAATCAAGAAATTCTTTCTGGCAGGCGTAGGCGCAGCGGCGATCACTGTGGAGAAAGGCCAGGAGATCATCGGCGAACTCGTAAAGAAGGGCGAGCTTACCGTTGAGCAGGGCAAGGAACTCAACAAAGACCTGCAGCGCAGCTTCAAGGAGTCCATGAATGAGAGAGGCGTGGATATTGATGAGCTCTCCCAGAAGATCTCCAAGATGTCCACAGATGAGCTGACTAAGATCAAGGAGCAGATCGCGGCAGCACAGGAACTCATCGCAGAGAGACTTAAGAAGGCTGAAGACAACGTAGTCGATGCGGCTGACGTCGTAGAGGACGCTGTGGAAGATGCCGCTGAAGCAGCAGAAGAGAAAGTCGAGGAAGCCAAGGAAGCAGCTGAGGAGATCGCTGAGGCGGCTTGCGAGAAGGCTGTAGATGCTTGCGACAAAGCTGAAGAGAAAGTCGAGGAGATCAAGGAAGCCGTTAAAGAGGCATCTGAGGAATAAATCAAGACGAGCTGCCGCATCCGGTGTATGCGGCAGGCATGAATAAGCAATAAAAATCCGGCCCCTTGCGGCCGGATTTTTGTTTGAGCAGCTTTTTTCAATCTTTCAGATTATCGAATGAGAATTCCGTTCCCTCCGCGATGGGCGCGAGGGGCGTCATGTAGTCGCCGGTCTCATCGGCTTCATCTTCGGAGTGGCGAATATGTACGGAATCGCCCAGGAAACTGACCCAGCCCCTGTCGTTAGTATAACGGTAACGGCTGCCGGGCTCGAAAAAGGAGATCTGAGCGGTCGTCACATTGAAGAGATAATGGGTGAGCCTGTTGGTATACCAAGCGTTGTTCATGGCCTCCTCGGCGATCTCACTGTAATCCGTCTCCTCGTCGAGGGCCTCCTCGGCGGATATGTCATTCCAGGTCGCATCCACTTCATACCACTGACCGTTAAGCTCTACCAGGTTCCAGGAGTGCGGGCCCGCGGTCTCCTCGTCGTCTCCGGCTCTGCCCGCAACGACGGTGCTCCGGATTCCCGCTTTCTGCAGGAGGTATTCATAGGCGTAAGAATAGCCGTCGCAGACAGCCCGGTTTGCCTCGCCCCGGCTGTTAGCCACCAGGGCGCCGTAAGCGGTGTGCGCCAGATCCCTGTCCTCGCTGGCGGCAGCTTCCCTGTCATAGGAGACCAGGTCGATGAGCTTGTCGTGAATCTGCAGCGCAACTTGCGGCGCGCTCTGGTCGAGATCGACCTCAGATAGGAAAGCGTCTGCAGCATTTTCAAAAGCTTCCAGCTGAGTGTCCCTTTCAGGGAAAGACCCGGTGAGCTGGAAAGCGATGTTATAAGTGCTCTCATCGAGGAGCTTGCGCCGGTAAGTGTACTGGAAGGAGCTGTCCCCCGCATAGAGCCAGAAGAGCTCGGGGTGGTCAAAGAGAAGCGCGTTATAGCAGCGGTGGAACGCTGCCTTGAATTCATCGCCGGCAGGATCGATCCTGACCTGAAATTCGGCACCTTTCTCAGAGGGATCTTCTGAAAGGGCACAGGCGAGCAGCGCGTCGTACAAAAGCTGATCTTCCTCCTCCAAATGTGTCCGGCAGTAGTGAACGGCGTCGTTTTCCGCAGGAGTGATCCCATCAGAGGGCTCCGCATAAGCAAACAGCACGGATGTTGTCAGCATAGCAACGATTCCCGCGGCTGCAATGGGTAATTTATTCATTGAGTATCCTTTCTTTAAATCTAAAACCGTACTGCAAGTATAGCATGATACAGGGGATCTAAGTGTTATATTTTTGTGAACCGGCCTGTCAAAATAGTGAAAAAACGGCGAAAATAAAGCATTTTTACGATATTTCCGTTTTGACCGGATTTTTACTTTTGTGTTAAAATAATATTGTACACAAGTGGCTGAAGTAGGGTTTTCTGCGCGCCTGCCGCTGCCGGACCGGGCGGCGGTTTGTAAGAAAGGTGGTAATATGGCGCAAAGAGTAACCGGCATCAATGTAAGACGCAGAAGAGCGGCAACGAAGAAGCAGAGAGAAGAAGCAGCAAAAATCGAGATCCAGAAGCTGAACGGTCAGCTTGACGTACTGCGCGGAAGACTTACAGAGGTTACTGAACAGAGAGAGGCAATGACACTTCCGAATCTGGAAGGGAAGAAGGTGGAGCATTCGAAGTACGGAGAAGGTACTGTCAGTGAACAGAAGGACACTGTTTTGACCATCACCTATGCGGGCGGTGTTCGCAAGCAAAAGCTTCCGTTTGTGATTGCCAGCGGATGTGTTACAGTCGATGACAGCGAGGCGACGGAGCGCTGCCGCAGGATCAATGATCTTGAGACGGAACAGTCGAAGCTGAAGAAAGAAATCCAGTACCGTGAGAGCTGGATCTCAGACTTGCAGAAGCAGGGCTGACGACAGAACAAACTGTGGACACAGACAACAATGACGGCTGCGGGATCAGGGCATCCTGCAGCCTTTTTTCAGGATAAGAAAATGAACAATTATGAAGGAATCCGGAGGTCATTCCGGCACATAAGGCTTAAAAACATGGTCGGAGGAGAAAACCGCTCCGCTCCGGACATCGCCAAAGCTGTGGATACCATGATCGG
>CAMKAA010000092.1 GCA_946410365.1 uncultured Lachnospiraceae bacterium
TATCGCAAAGTCACTGTAAGGGGAGAAGAGGTGAATCTCAAGAACCGGGAGTATGAGCTTTTGTATTTCCTGGCCTCCCATCAGGGGATGGTGTTCTCCAGGGAAGCGCTGCTTGAGCGGATCTGGGGACAGGATCCGACAGGGGATACCGCGACAGTTATGGTTCATATAGGGAGAATCCGGGAGAAGATCGAGGAGAATCCCCAAAAGCCGGAATATATACTTACCGTCTGGGGGGCAGGATATAAATTTGCCGATAAACCGTAAGGGTGCTTCATGCATATTGTTTAGGTTTATTTTCAAATTATTTTATTTCAATTTATGTATAGTTTAGGTATTATTATACATAAAGCGATGTTAGCAGTTTAACTAATCGTTTCGAACACGCGGGCCAACATCAGTCAATAGGGAGAAGAAAGATGATTGAAAAAGGCAGAGTGATCTCGCTGATTTCGTCAGCTGCCGGCCTGCTGCTTGCTGTTGGATCCATGACGGTGTTTTCGGCGTGCGGGCCCAAAGAAGACGGGACTTTGATGATTTGCCATAATGCGCAGATCCGCGTCGCTATGTGCGGGATAGGACTTGCGGTTCTATTTGCGATCGCAGCCTTTGTAAAAAGCAAAGCGATCAAACTGATTTGCGATACCGCGGCACTTGTGCTTTCTGTGGTCACATTTATGACTCCGGGGGTATTTGTGCAAATTTGCCATCTGAGCAACATGTACTGTCAGGTCAGGCTTAAGCCGTTCGCCAGAGGATCCGCGCTCTTGATCGCATTACTTGCCCTGTGGGATATTCTCCGGATCATCAAGGAGAAGAGAGAGAAGGGACCGGGCGAGGAAGAATAAAGGAAAGAAAATGAATATTCAAAAACAGGCTTACTTTCGGAAGCCTGTTTTTTTGCGTACATCACTATTTTGACTCTGTGTCAGAAACTTTTTTGCTGTCTCTTTGAAGCAGGAGAATATCTTCTTTTCTATATTTGCGCATGTAATTTACCACATATCCGCTGAAGAGCATTCTGGCGCGGAAATCAGGGTCTTCGAGATCCCGGTCTATGATCTCCTCTATCTTTTTGATTTTATATAACAGAGTATTTCTGTGCATGAACAACACCTCCGCCGCCTTGGTCGTATTCCGTTCATATCGCAGGAATGTCAGCAGGATATCCGCCATATTTGTATTATATTTCTGGTCATACATGATGAGCGCGATCATCTCGTTGTTGCACAAATGGGCCAGATTCCGGCTGCTGAGGTGCTTGATCTCCGAGTCGGCTGCCAGTTCAACGATCTGGTACATCGCGAAATCTTCATAATAATAAATCCTTCTCTTTGGATCGAGCCGGCTGCCGATCCGAAGAGCGCCGTGAACCTGATGATACATCGGGGGCAGGGACATGATAAATTCCGAGGCATTTCCCATACAGGAAAAGCCATTGTACTGCTCCAGAAGATTCATAAGATATTTTTCATTAAATTTGACGCGGCTCTTACGCTGCCGCTTCTGGATGATGAGAAGGATATCGCCATTGTAGGTAGTGATATTGCTGTAAGGGAAAATGTACTGAAGTTGCGAGATCACATAATTCCAGGGGATAGAGCTGCGGCTGCCGGTCTGGTCGAAGGAGACGAGCATAAGGTGAAAATAGCGGTGAGCGATAAGCTTTACCTGTTTCATGCGCTGATCCAGCTCCGTCTGGTTTACGATCCTGCCTTCCATGATGTCGGATACGAGACTTCCCAGTTCCGCGTTGCTGGCGTAATCCACGCTCTGTCTGCTGAAAAGGTACTCCGCAATGGCGTTTCCAAGTATTGCCATATAGTCTGAATAGGAGGGATCAGTTTCGGGACCGTTCAGGATCAGGCATAGCCGGGCAGCAATCCGCTCTTTGTAGCGGATCAGACGAATGATCGTATAGTTGTTGCTGATCTTTGAGATGTACTCCGAGGTATCCTGAGATGAGACAAGAGGAACTTCTTTGTGAATGCGTTCAATGGTCTCGAAGGTGTGATAGCCCAGCTGCCGGACTTCGTCGACAGTCGGGTCGGATACCTCTTCCTTATAGACACTTGCCTGCAGCTTATAACCGGCGTTAGTCAGAAGCAATGTGCCCGGGAGAAAGGATGAGAGATCGAGAAGGGCCTGCAGGCCTTCATTTCTATATAGAACATTTTTCAGAGCGTCATTCCAGCGGATAAAACGGCTGATCTTGTCCGCCATCATATTGAATACAGCGGGAAGGCTCCTTTCTGAATAGAAGACGGAGCAGTTGGCCGGCAGTGCAGTATGCACTGCCGGTTTTTTATCGGGATCATAATCACAGCACAGGAAACAGAAAGGGGACCTGATGTCAGGGAACCTGCGGACATGTTCGATAAAAGCCGGCAGATCCTGTTCATATCCGGCATAGAGAATGAAAGGTTCCGGCGCAGTATCAGGGTGAAAGAGACGCATATCTCCATGGCAGGAGAAAGGAGAGGTGCCGGCATAGACACTTGTGAGATCCTGCGCGATCCAGGAACGAAGTATCGGAAAGGAAATAGATACCATGGTGTAACCTCGTACTTTTCGTTAATAAACTGAGTGATCAACCGGGGACAGCAGAAAAACACCGGTGCGGGCCGACAGGCCGAAGCACATACTCTTTCATAGTAATAATATAGCACATGGAAAATGTATGGTTTGTACAATTTGAATTCATATAATCCAAAATAATGTGCACGGTGCACATTTTGGCAGCGGCAGTTTTGGATGTTTATAAAGATTTAATCGGTTCATAGAATTGTAAAATTATTACAGAATCCCGAATAACCTTATGGGAGCAGCAAAATCCGCTGACACCGGCGGAGAAGGAACCACATCAAACCGGCGGGAGAGGCCGGAAAAAGAAAGAGAGGGAAAAAAACTATGTTAGCAACAATGGGCTTTATACTTGTCATTGCTATGGTAGTCCTGATCATCAGGGGTAAGGTAGCACTTCCTCCGATTCTGATCATTTTGCCGACCATTGCAACTTTTATTCTGGGCTTCGCAGGATATCTGGTTCCTCCGGGAAAAGAAGAGCCTGCCGCTATGGGTGTGAAGCTGATCATCAAAACACTCCAGGGCTATGTATCCACAGGTGCAAACCAGGTTCTGAATACTGTAGCGCTGTTCACCTTCGCGATCGTATTCTTCAATATCCTCAGTGATGCCGGAATGTTCGACGCGATCGTCGCAAGAGCATTCAAGTATATCGGCAACAGCATCGGCGTCATCCTGTTCATGACCTGCCTCCTCGCAACGATCTCTCACCTCGACGGATCCGGCGCAACGACATGGCTGATCACAGTTCCCACAATGCTTCCTCTTTTCAAGAAGATGAAGCTGCCGCCGACACTCCTTGTTCTCTATGTAGGTCTGGTTTCCGGTACAGTCAACATGCT
Source organism: uncultured Lachnospiraceae bacterium (assembly GCA_946410365.1). The sequence goes on from CAMKAA010000092.1 coordinate 3,429, forward strand.
TCCTTGGACATCTGCTCTGGCACGCGCAACCGCAGGCGTGGAAGGCGTCGAGCCCCACGATGTCTGGCAGGCACTGGTCATCGCGCAGGTTGTCGGCTTGATCATCCTGTATGTTTCCTGCTTCATTGTAGGCCCTATGCTTCAGAAGAGAGGCTTTGGCATGACTGATGAGGAATTCGCAGCGATGAAGGAAGATATGCTTCATCCCGCAGAACCTGTTCTGAAGGTCAGCAAAACTGTTCTTTACATCGATATGGCTATGACCCTGATCATCGTTATTGCCCTCCTGCTCGGCTGGGTCAATACAAATCTCGCGTTTATGTGGGGCATTGCCGCAGCGCTTCTGCTCAACTGCCACGGGCCTAAGGAAATGACTTCCCAGATCAAGAAGCACGGCGCTAACGCGCTCAACATGATCATGATCCTGTTCTCCATCGGAATGCTGGTTGGTACCATGAAGGATTCCGGCATGATGCAGGCAATGACCAATACTCTGGTAGCGCTTGTACCGGAGTCCCTGAGCTCTCACCTGATGTTTATCATCTCCCTGATTTCCGCACCGCTGTCGATGGTAGTCGGATCTGACTCTCTGTACATGATCATGACTCCTATCTTCGCGAGCATGAACGTCGCGTTCGGCGGAACCGCACTTGCGGCATGCTGCGCAAGCGTTATCGGTGCCTGCCTTGCAGCAAACCTCTGCCTGGTAGCTCCTACACCTTACCTCGCACTCGGCCTTGCAGGCGTAGAGATGAAAGACAACCTGAAATTCTGCTTCCTGCCCACATGGGCACTGAGCATCGTGCTTGCGATCGTCGCAGCACTTGCCGGCGCGTTCCCGTTCTGACATAAAGAACAAAGACCGCTATTAAAAAAGCTACCTCATCTTTAAAGGGCACCGGTATCTGTCCCGCTGATATCGGGGAGAGATACCGGTGCCCTGTATTTCTAAAAAGATTATAATTAAGAGCAAGACAACCAATTCCGCATAAGAATTGCCGATTCGAAGCAATTTGCGCAGTATTCAAGAAAGGAAGAAGCAGACTTATGAGTATTCGTTCCTGCGCTTTGGAAAGCAAGGCTTTCCTGGCACTCAAGGATGCCTACGATCACCGGGAGAAAGGAGCGGCACAGGCCCGCGCAAAAGGCGTTAAGGTATTGGGCGAACTGGGATTCGACGTACCGGAGGAACTTGTCCTGGCAGCAGGTATGTTCCCGGTAAGGATCTATGCGGATCCTGAGAAATCCCTGGAGGAGACAGACAAGTATCTGGAATATTCCTTTGAGCCGGTAGTTCGCGCACAGTTTGAAAAGAT
>CAMKAA010000093.1 GCA_946410365.1 uncultured Lachnospiraceae bacterium
TATTCTCTTTATAAGCCAGCTTGGCAGTCTTCGCCGCGTTCTCATAGCCGATATAGGGATTAAGAGCCGTCACAAGCATCAGAGAATTGTAGAGATTGCGGCTCATCTTCTCTCTGTTTGCCCTGATCCCGCACACGCAGTTTGTCCGGAAGGAATCCAGTACATCTGCCAGCAGCCTTACTGACTGCAGATAATTATATATAATGACAGGCATGAACACATTGAGCTGGAAATTGCCCTGCGAGGCAGCAATTCCGATGGCGGTATCATTTCCCATCACCTGCACGGCGACCATTGTCACAGCTTCGCACTGTGTTGGATTGACCTTGCCGGGCATTATAGAGCTGCCGGGCTCGTTCTCCGGAATGAAGATCTCCCCGATTCCGCATCGCGGACCGCTTGCAAGCCATCTCACGTCGTTCGCTATTTTCATCAGATCGGCAGCCAGCGCTTTTAGGGCGCCGTGGGAAAAGACTACAGCATCCTTGGAAGACAAGGCGTGGAATTTGTTATCCTCGGTTTTGAAATCAAAACCTGTAAGTTCTGACACGGCAGCAGCAGCTTCCTCTGCAAATCCCTTGGGGGCGTTTAGTCCGGTGCCGACCGCGGTTCCTCCAAGGGCCAGTTCCTTTAGTCCCTTTTCAGAATCCCGGATCATTTCCCGGCACTTTTCAAGCATTGCTCTCCAGCCGCTGATCTCCTGGGAGAAAGCGATGGGAACTGCGTCCTGCAGATGTGTTCGTCCGCTCTTGACAATTCCTTCGTTCTCCTTCTCCAGCCTCTTCATCTCACTGATCATCGAATCCAGGGCAGGGATGAGCTGATATTCCAGAGCGGTTACAGCTGCAATGTGCATAGCCGTGGGGAATGTGTCGTTTGAGCTCTGGGACATATTAACAGTGTCGTTGGGGTGCAGGAGCTTTTCGCCGGCAATGGTGTTTCCTCTGTTGGCAATGACTTCATTGACGTTCATATTAGACTGTGTGCCGCTTCCGGTCTGCCACACTGCCAGAGGGAACTCGCCGCTCAGTTTTCCTTCCGCGATTTCAGTGCACACTTCCGCGATCAGTCCGCATCTCTTCTCATCAAGTTTCCCGAGCCTGCAGTTGGCCATAGCCGCCGCTCTTTTGAGAACCGCGAAAGCGCTGATGATCTCTGCAGGCATCTTCTCTGTCCCGATACGGAAATTCTGATAACTTCTCTGTGTCTGGGCGCCCCAATAGCAGTCCGCAGGCACCTTCATCTCGCCCATTGAGTCATGTTCGATCCTGTATTCCATTTTATGTCCTCCGCTCCGTTTTTCACGTTCAATGCAATCGTTCTTTTTTTCAACTGCGGACCTTAAATCCCGCAAAATCACCTCTGCTGTACACTACTTTGCAGCCCGCTTTGCGTACTCTCAGTTCAATGCATCTGCCGCAGGCGGCCGCCTCGTCCTCAGTGCATATTTTGCCATCGTACAGAAGGTATTTCTTCCGCACATCTCCCGGAGAGAGATTGGGCATGATCACGTTGGCTCCTGCCAGAAATCCCAGCTCTCTTCCTGCGGGGTGAATAGTCCCCAGCGCTGTCGTCGCGGGAAGGAGCACATCAGGCAGCATGAGCCTGATCACCGCGAGAAGGTGAAGTGTGTCATAGAGACTTCCCGCCTTCTCTCCCGCGAAGGGCGTATCCTTGTGGGGGATAAAGGGACCGATCCCGATCATATGCGGCCGGAACTCTTTCATATAGCGCAGATCCTGGATTATATGGTCTAAGGTCTGTCCGGGGGAGCCCACCATGATCCCGCAGCCCACCTGATAACCGATGTCTTTGAGATCGGAAAGGCACCTCTTTCTGTTTTCGATGCTCAGTTCCTGAGGATGGAGATATCGGTAGTGCTCCGGGTCTGAAGTCTCCTGCCTCAGAAGGTAACGGTCCGCGCCCGCGTCATAATAGGCCTTATAGGAATCTCTGCTCTTTTCTCCAATAGACAAAGTCACGGCGCAGTCGGGATACCGCTCTTTTATGGCAGCCACTATCCCGCAGATCATCTCATCCGTGAAGTACAGGTCTTCTCCTCCCTGCAGCACAAAGGTCCGAAAGCCGAGGGAGTATCCCTGCTCACAGCATTGAAGGATCTGTTCCGGAGTCAGTCTGTAGCGCTGTACATTCCGGTTGCTCCTTCGGATCCCGCAGTATTTGCAGTCGTTCCTGCAGTAGTTTGTGAACTCAATGAGTCCCCGAAGATAGACGTCGCTGCCGTAATACTTCTCCCTGGCTCTTCGGGCCGCAGCATAAAGAAGCGCTTCTTCCCGCGTGCACCTGGCGGCCGGGATCTCTTCACGGATCTGCACACACCTGTCCGCTCCGTCCCTGCACGAATCTGCCAAAATATCGAAAAGCTCATAGAATTCACTGTCCGTGAGTGTCTGTTCTTTTTCCAGGAGCCCGACCAGCTCCTCCGTTCTTGTCAGTTTATTCATTTCGCACTATTTCCGTACTTCTCTCAAGGATCCCTCTCATATAGGCGATCGCAGTGCCGTAATTGGTAAAAGCAATTCCCTGGTCTGCCGCGCACTTCATGCGCCACCTCACCTCTCTGTCGTTAAGCATACAGGCGCCGCAATGAATGATCAGCGCGTATCTGCTAAGATCCTCGGGAAATCCTGTTCCTGACGAAGTCTCAAAGCGGATGTCCGCGCCGGTCTTCTTTCTGATCCAGGCAGGAATCTTCTCTGTACCGATGTCTCCGCACTGTCTGTGGTGCGTACAGCCCTCGGAGATCAGGATCACATCCCCGTCCTTCAGGTCATCGATCTTTTTGACGCCTGCCAGTGCGGAATCCAGAAACCCTTTATATCTGGCCATAAGGATTGAGAAGGAAGTGAGCGGAATGTCCGCCGGCACTGTTTTGGCGACCTCTCCGAAGACCTGGCTGTCCGTAATGACAAGGCCCGGTTTCGTCTGTGCGCCTCCAAGTTCCATTTTCTTCAGAAGTTCACCCAGACGGTCCTGTTTGACGCAGATGGGGATGCCGTCCGCATCGAGGATCCCCCGGATCATCATTTGCTGGGGAAGGATCAGTCTCCCTTTTGGAGCAGCTTTATCGATGGGAATCACCAGAATGACTGCTTCGGAAGGTTCGATAAGATCTCCGATCAGCGGCCTCTCCACAATACTCTCTCTGCCAAGGGCGGCAATGTTGTCCTTGAGCTCATTAATACCTTCTCCGGTCAAAGCGCTGACATACAGGATCTGTGTATTACTGATCCCGGGAATCTGCTTTTCAACCTTTTCATCAGCATTTTTATCTACGAGGTCAGATTTGTTTAAGACTACGATAAAGGGAATTTCTTTTTCTTTGAAAAGAGCAATAAGTTCCCGGTCCGCCTCCGCGGCGCCAGTCTGCGCGTCAATGACCAGTACAGCGAGGTCAGCGCGGTTCAGCACTCTTTTCGCCCGCTGCACTCTTTTCTCTCCGAGCGCGCCCTCATCGTCAAATCCCGGCGTGTCTATGATCACCACCGGTCCCAGGGGCAGCAGTTCCATAGACTTGATGACCGGGTCAGTTGTCGTTCCCCGGACGTCTGAGACTACAGAAATCTCCTGATTGGTCACTGCGTTCACAATACTGGACTTTCCGGCATTTCTCCTGCCGAAGAATCCTATGTGCACTCTCTCGCCCGAAGGCGTGCTGTTAAGGCTCATCGCTGCCTCCTTTTCCCTCATATGTGCTGATGAAAGGATCTCTGAAACTGCTCCTGTAAATACGGCCCGAAAATGCCAGATGCGGCACCGGATCCATTGCGGTCCCTTCCGGGATCACATAGCGGTAGAACGGGTCCGCGATCACAAGAGTATCCTCCGCGCAGAGCTGCTCCAGAGTTTCTTCAACTTCCTCTTCTCCCCGGCAGATCTTATCCCCAGGCCTGATCAGCTTCCCGCTCTCTTCGGTTGCTGCGATCACGCAGGTTCTGAAACCTCTGTCTTCGTAATCCTGCGCGATACTGCATGACAGGACCGGCTCACCGATCACGATGATCCGGGGTTTTTCTTTACATATTTGACCTTCGTTTTTATAAGCAGTACAGCATTCACCGCTGTCAGCTGCCTTCTCCAGCGCTCTTGTCACGCATCTGCGCATGCTTCCCAGCGGAACACCTGCGACCCATGGCGTGCCGAACCTTTTCTTCAGGTATTGTGCCGTTCTAAGGCCTGAAGCGGATACCACCAGATTGACCGAAGACTCGCCGGCCTTTGACAGTTCCTCCAGGGAATCCCCCATAGCCCACACAGATGTGATTCTCCAGCCTTCCTTTTCCAGGATTCCGCGAAGGGAATACACGCTGCTCTCAGCAGCATAGTCAAGAGGTGTCATTCCGAGGATATTGAGACTCCGCTCTCCTCCGATATTTTCTCCGGTTTCCGCGATCTTACGCCCGGAATCTCCGAACAGCTTTTCTGCGAGTTTTTCAAAAGCAAGGCCCGCACCGCTCACATAGTCGTGCATTCCGTTAGTCGGAATATAAAATGCCGGTATGCCTGTTCTGTTCTCTATGATCCTGCATATTCCGGCAAAGTCAGTCCCTGTAAGATACGGGATCGGAGAGTTGCAGAGCGCGATAAACCGCGGCGAGAATTCTCCCGCCGCCCTCACGACATCCTCGATGAGTTTGCTGTCATTGCCCATGACAGCGTCAGGCTCACACAGTCCCGACAGAAAGATCAGGCTGTCTCGATCGTAC
>CAMKAA010000094.1 GCA_946410365.1 uncultured Lachnospiraceae bacterium
CCGGTTCCACTGTGGACTGCGCCATTTCTATGATCATCTCATCCGAAGTCTTTCTCTCGGGAACAGGTTCCGGTGCTTCTTCAGCTTTCAGTTCCATCACCGGCACGGCAGCGCTGTCCTCTTTTCTGAATTTTGCCAATACGCGGTTCCAAAAATCTCTGATCCACATATTCACCTCTTTTCGACAGATGCGAAGTTTCTAAATGCAAAGCAATTAATACAGCTGATCAGTTCATTCCTGTCTGGGCCTGTTCCTGCATTTCCTTCAACTGATCGTTCAGTTCCTGATTCCATTCAAAGACGATTTCCTCACCATTATTTACTTTTTCATCCTTCCAGGTGATCGTACCGTCTTCAGAGAGTTCTACCGTACCCCTCCCGTCACGATATGCTGTCTCCTTACGGACCCCGTTCTCCGACTGCTCATCGTAGATCTCCTTCGTGCAGACTGCATCACTGTAGGCGATCACATTATTTCCGATCTCGCCAAAAAGATCCCACATGTAGTAAACCATCTCCTCCTCGTCCATAAAGCCCACCGACACAAATGCGCCGTTTGCATCATCCGAAGGTGTAAGCAGAAGTCCGTAGCCCTTTCCGGCAGCATCCGTGTATGCTCCCTCATAGTTCAGAATGCTGACATTCGTATCATCGACATCCATCATGGGTCCGGTCATAGCCTCCGCGGCAGTGGTCATCATAGGTCCCTCCGCCGTAAAGCCCTCTGTTGACGCCATGACAGCTGTTTCTCCCGCGGATGTGGCTGCGCCGGTCGCCCCGCCGCAGCCGGCCATTGCCAATGCGACTACAGACGCCGTTACAGCAACAATGATCTTGTTCAATCTCATTCTCTATTCCTCCTGATATAATGAAGGCAGTTTTTATGATTCTCCTGCCTTGTTAACACTGTTCATTACCCAATCCATATCGATCACTTTCTCATCTCCGAAACGGTCGATCAGAGGTTTATAGTGATCGCCTACTGCAGTATAGATGTCTCCCGGAAGTGAAACGGAAGCAAATGCATTCCCGTTTTTCATAAGGGCAAGGCGGTTCCCTGTGCTGTCCTGATAGAACAGAAGGTCGTCAAACACCGCTTCCGGCTGCGACTGCTGAAGTTCACTGCCGACCATGACCTTGCAGATCTCTACTACCCGGTCATCCAATCCTGCATCGAATATCGCTATTTTCTCCTGAAGGTCATAAAGGCTTCCAACCACGCGGTTCCGGTAACCTCTCTGCTCCGGTGAGAATCCCCGTTCCCTGGCAGCTTCCTCCGATCCTTCGTCAAAAGCCGCCGCGGCGTCTTTCATGGCCTTTGCCCCGGGCGCATAGTAGATCATGACCTTGTTTTCCATTTCATGATAGAGGCAGGGATAAACTACATCGATCTTCTGGCCGCAGAAAGGGCAGGTTGTCCTGAACAGTTCACCGCTCCTTACCTTTTTCCCCAAAACAGGATCCAGGTCAGTATTGATCCTGACCCAGATCTCAAAATCATGCAGCGCGCCGCATTTAGGGCATTTTATCCTCTTGATCTCTTTCTCTGACATTATCTTTATGACTCCCTTTGTGCTTCTGTGACCTGTGCGGATCGTCAAATATTAATATGAGAAAAAACTTCTCCGATGCTCTCGTTAAATGTAAGGTCCGCCCAATCCTCCTGGCCTGTGTGATCGCGGTTTACGATGATCAGGTATCCGCCGCTGTAATATCTCACCAGTGAAGCCGCGGGATAGACTGTAAGGGATGTTCCGCCCACGATCAGGCAGTCCGACTTCTGTATGAGACGCTCCGCGCCTTCCCACGCAGCAACAGGAAGAGATTCCCCGTAAAGCGTGACATCCGGCCTTATCATTCCTCCGCATGTGCAGTGCGGCACTGCCTCGCTGCTGTCATAAATATAACTCTCAGGATACTTCTTCCCGCAGCGGTCGCAATAATTTCTGAGCGTCGAACCGTGGACCTCATAGACGATCCTGCTGCCTGCCTTCTGGTGAAGCCCGTCTATATTCTGTGTAATGATCCCGTCCAGTTTTCCTTTCTCCTCCATCTGCGCCAGCTTGACATGCGCCCTGTTGGGCAGACAATGTCTTGCATCCATTTTCTGGCGGTAGAATTCAAAAAATACCTTGGGCTCATGATAGAGACAGCTGCTGCTCAGAAGATACTCGGGCTGATACCGGTCAAATCTGACATCATGCTGATTATAGAGGCCGTCTTTGCTCCGAAAATCCGGAATACCGCTTTCTGTAGAAACGCCCGCTCCGCCAAAGAAAGCGATGTGTTTGGACTGCTCTATGATCTCGTTGAGCGCCTCATACTTTTCTTCTCCCTTGAGGGAACGAAGATAAGCCGCTTCTTTTCTTCTGTCGGAATACTTTCCCAAGTGCTTCATACTAAGACCTCCCTCCATCTTAATAGGCGTTGTCGAGACTTCCCGAATCCGCCGATTCAATGATCTCTCCGGAATCGCGGTTCACATAATCGACCTGAATGTGATCCGCTTCGCCGGCCGTGTATATATGATACAGCGTTCCGTACATCACGAGTTCATCGGCGGTCTGCCGCTCGATGATCCCAATCTCATCTGCAGCTACCGTCACTGTAAATACGCTGTAATCATCATTATATTCGATCTTTTCAATCGAAGAACCGTAATCTTCGCTGATGATCTCCGAGATACCGCGGTCCACTGATTCTCTGAAACCTCTCAAAAGTTCATCGTACTGGCCCCGGCTCATAACTATAGTAAGGCTTCCATCCTCCTCGAGGGTCGCGCTCTCATATCCGTTCCGGTCCCTGATCTGATCCGCTTCTTCCTGCGTAGTGATATTCTCATAGACAGTCGGGATCACAAGAGTTACCTTTTCTTCCTCTTTCACAGAGGCAGCGCTTTGTGCTTCTGCGGTCTTTTTATCCGAAGAGGGCAAAACTGCAGCGCCGGGATTCCCTGAAGCTGACTCTTCCGGCGCGTATGCCTCAGATGCCGCAGTGCCGGTTTCCTCCTCAGGTGTACCGGGCTGAGACTGTGCAGCACACCCTGTCAGGATCACAGCTGCAGCTGCCGCAAACAGAAACCGCCTGATCCTGTCCGTACCTGACACGATATTACTGTTTCTCTTCTCCTTCCTCATTCTCCGGTTCCTTTCCCGCCTCGAACGTGTAGCCGTTCCTTCCTTCTATATTCCCGGCGATCCAGCTCTTGGTGTCCGCCGCTCTTCTGTACGCTTCCTCAGTCCCGTCCGTATACTGCTTCCCGGCGGGGAACTCAAGAAACACATAATAAAAACTGCCGTCGCCTCCCCTGAGCATTCCCGCATATCCCGAATTCTCCATGCCGCGTTCTTCCGTATAGGTATCATACAGGACAATAGAATACACAAAGCCGCCGACGCCGTCAGTTGCCGCCATGCTGCTGTTTTCAATGATATCCAGGGCATACCTGCCCGTCTCAGGTTCCTGAAAATAGTGATAGTTCACACCGCTGTTCCATTCCTCAGGAGGTGTGAGACGGAAAAACTGAGTGCATACATCTCCCTCTTCAAAGAAAAGATCCGTTGAAGCAGCAGGTTCCTCCGCTTCACTTTCTTCCTGTTCCGAATCCTCCTCTAAATCAGTGTCCGCATATTCTGAAAGGATCCGGTCCGAAGTCCCGGCTTCTCCCGCGTTATTGTTCTTGCCGCCCTTGCCGCAGGAAAGCAGCAGCACGGCAAGGAATACGGCCGCAAGGACCGCTGCACCTCTGTTTTTTCGCATACATCGTCTCCACTGGCAAGCCCCGATGTTCTCATTATGAATCATATCCTACCACTGACAGCCCAAAATTTCCACCGGAGTATTTTCGCAGTCGTGTACATTATAACCGTATATCGCTTTGGAATCCATAAAAAGAGGCTGTGAAGACCGGGTCTTTTTGTAAGACTCATCTCTTCACAGCCCCTGTACAGCCGACCGATTTTCCTTTTTTACATCTGGTTAAGTGCTTTCACATAAGGCTTCAGCATAAAATAATATCTGCGGCCTTTTTCCTTGCCATAATGCTTGAGAAGCGCATAGCGCAGTGAGTTGAGGTTCTTTCTCTTGTTCTCGGCTCCGAGAAGAAATTGCGCGAATTCGCTGATATTCTCCTCACTGAGTTCCTCCGCGGGTACATCACTGTGTCTGAAGATCAGCGCGCAGTAATAGAGGAATTTCTCTTCTTTGTCCCATTCCTTCTTCTCGATCGTAAGAGTGCCGGACTTGAGGGACAGATAGATATCCTTTCCGTCATCTCCATAAAACTGGATCAGTTGATTGTGAAGCTCCGCCAGATTCTCCATTCCTATGCAGCTGACGATCGCGGTGAGCTCATCGGGATCCGGAACCAGTACATGTGTGTCTTCTTCTTCAGAAGACTGCTCTGTTTCCTCGGAGTTGGTTTCAGTTCCCTCTTCATTAAGATCGCCGCTCTCCGTCTCCGGAACATCGTAAGGCTCTGAAACGGCGTAAGGATCTGAGTCTTCGTCATCCTCGGCTCCGTCTTCAAAAGTCTTATCAGGCTCCTCTTCGGTCCCTTCCTCAGAGTCCTCTTCGATCTCTGCAGTGTTTTCTTCTTCCGGGAAGCCTTCCTCAACTTCTTCTGAAAGTTCCTCTTCTGAAA
>CAMKAA010000095.1 GCA_946410365.1 uncultured Lachnospiraceae bacterium
CCGGCCATGAGATCGAACATGACCCGGAACATGGAGGAATAGTACTCTCCGGCATCCCGGTCTTTGGAGACCACCGCCGCATTCTCCTGCCATGCCATAGTAAATGTGTTCTGTGCGATCGTAAGAAGGCCGGGGAGCTTATTAGCTACTGCATAGACCGCGTTGGCCGCTACTCCCATGAAGAATGTGACGACAAGACGGTCCGATACCCGCATGACCCAGGCAGACATGCTGTTGGGCACCATAGGCCAGGAATAGCGGAGCATCTCCATGATCTTGTCTTTGTTATAATACCGGAAGTCGACATAACGGACGATTCCCGCTCTGAAGACAAGGTAGATGAAAGAAAATACCGCGGACATCAGAAGGGCTGTCACTGTGCCCTTAAGTCCGGCTTTGAGCCAGTAGACACAGATCACGGCAAAGATCATCTTCCCCAGCGCTGCAAGGATCGCGCTTATGGAATACTCCAGGTTCTCGTTCAGTCCCCGGCAGATCTGCCTTGCGACATTGCCCAATACGTCAAACAGGAAATAGAGACAGATCAGGATCCTTATACTGCTGCCGGTTCTTCCAAGACAGAAAAAAAGGACGAGCAAAGAAAGCAAGGAAGTCGGAATGACGAATACAACGATATTCGTCACGATCTCCTTCACCTTTTCCTCATCGTCTCTTACATCGATCAGAAAACGGAACGCTGCCGCCTGGATCTGCAAGGTGACTGTCGGCAGCAGCAGCGATTCCAAAATCGTGATCAGGTCATAGGTTCCCATCTCCTCCTTCGTAAGACATCCGGTGAGAATGGGAAGTGTTATAAAAGAGGCCAGCCTGGGCAGAAATGTCCCGATGGACAGTATAAGTGTATTTTTGGCCAGTTTACTCTCTCGACTCATTAAGTGATGATTCCTTCTCCATCTGATCCGCCCTCTCGGCGATCAGTTTTATATAGTTCGCGGACCTTTGCCGAAGGAGACCGAGCCGCCTCTGCGCCTCGTTCCAGTCCGCGTCAAAAATGTAATCCTCTTCACTGTTTTTAAGGATGCAGTCCTGCAGTCCGCAGCTGCTTAAAAGGTCTCTGCTCCTTACATTGAACTTCTTTACGGTCTCCAGCTCTACCTTGAATTTTTTGCCGAAGATTATGGAAAAAGCGGTCCCGTGGAACGAATTGGTAAGAACGTACTCCGCGCCGGCGAACAGTCCCACAAACTCCTGCGGGGTGCTGTAGCGGACTCTCGGGATATCCCTGTTTTTCCTGTATTCGTTATTCAGATACAATATTTTGACGCCGGTCCTTCCCGACAACTCTCTCGCTGCGTTCAACAGGTTAATATCTCCGTCCACCGTGTAGACGAAGATGTAGGGTTCCGGCCGATTTGCGGGCGTCATGAACCGCTCCCATTCCTCTCTGTCAAGAAGGAGCGTGGGATCCAGATCCGCCCTCGCCTCATAGCCGATCGTCTCCATCAGGTCGACAGAACGGGTCTCGCGCATAGAAATGCACTGCATGCCGGAGAGCCACTCCCTGTACAGTTCCTTCGTTCCCTCGGGAAACGCGTCAAAGCCAAGACTGCAGGCGTAGGAGTAGCGCTGCTGCTCTCTCGCGAACACGAGCATATAGGCAGGATCCATACCGGAAAGCTTATTGTTCCAGACCTGGTCCGAACCGGCGACAAACAGGGCATAGTCATCCTGTGCCCCTCTGAGATCTTCGAACTGCATCGGCCGGGAAAGTGTCAGCTTATCCCTGCGGAAAGCGCCGAAAATGCGGTCCTTCTTCATTGCCACCAGGCACCGGAACAGCACAATGGGAAATCTGTGCCGCTTGAACAGTCCCCAGGGCCTGTGGCCTTCCTCCACGGTCCGGCAGCGGTAATCCACGATGACCGCCTTTCTCCCCAGACCGCTGATGACCTGCTGCAGCGCATAGGCCTGCAGGACAGCTCCGTAATTAGATGCTCTGTGGAAGGTCAAAATACCGATTGGTTTCATAAATCTCTCTCATCCGTTTTATTTCTCAAAAGCTGACTTTTCCGGAAGCAGCCGGTCAAAAGCATCCAGAAGCTTCTTCTTCGCCCACTCGAAATCTTCCTCGGAATCAATTTCATCCGCGTCGTTGAGGCACAGCATGGGATACTTGCCGCCCGTGACACAGCCGCACAGTTTCTCCACCAGGTCTCTGTCGGAACTGATCGTGTAGTGCGCGCCGAGCTTCTCCACCCTTTCGGGCACGAAATTGCCGCTGGCCAGCTGCCAGTAGCGGAATACAAACTGGCTCACGTCCCTGACATCCCTGAAGCGGTGCCTGCAGGCGGCGTCCAGTCTCTCTCCGTTGAGTTCCCATATAGTATCCATCGTGCTCTTGAGGATCGGCACCGGCAGGTGCTCATTCCTGAATCCCGGAAACATGACGAATTTGCTGCAATAATAGTTCTCCAGAACAGCGCTGACGCCGTTTTTCCTGACGGAAAACCACTTGTCCCGGTCCTTTCTGAGGACCTCGTGCATATCAAAGTGCTCGTTTATCACTTCCGTGCAGTTCAGATAGATGTGCGGCATGATAGACCCGATCTTTCCCGGCCTCACCGCGTGGAGCCTGGCCTGGTGCACGGGCTTGCCGTCCCTGTAAAAGATCTCCTTCGGGATGCTCCTGCACAGGAAAGTGTCGTCATTGAAATATACGAAATGCTCCGACAGTCCCCGGATCCTGTTGACATTGAGCTCGATCGGATGGGAGCTGAATGTGGGAAGGTATTCTTCGGGAATATAATCGGAGTGCTTAACATGGACCAGCTTGTCCGCGTCCGTATTCAGCCAGGAAGGTACATGGCCGCAGGTCACGAAATAGATCCTGTTGACCCAGGGCGCGAATTTCTCCACTCCTCTGAACCAGTAGCGGAGCGTCTCCCAGTCCCGGTATCTCGCCTCCCGGTCGTCCACAAGAAAGTGGTCCGCCGGCGCGTATCTGTTCCTCAGCGCTCTCCACTCCGGGTCGCTGTCATCAACCCATAACAGTACGAAGTCAATGGGGTAATCAGATTGATTCGTTTTCGCCATTTCTGTCCATTCTCCCTGCCCGGATCCTTCAGATCTGTCCCAGGATCTCCATCGTTCTGCGGATACCGCTTCTGATATCATAAACAGGTTTCCATCCAAGCTCTCTGAGCTTCGCGCCGTCAAGCCTGGCCTTAGTCGCCTTGCTGTAGCCCTGCGCCTCAACAGCATCCGGGATCTCGAAGACCACCTTGCTGCCGGCGTTTTCCGCGATCAGTGCCGCAAGGTCCCTCAGACTGATGTCCGAGGCCTCGTCCGCGATGTTGTAGGCCTCCCCGCTCTCTCCCCTGAGCAGAACGGTGATCAGGCCGCTGACAGCGTCCGCCACATATGTGTAACTGTAAAACTGGGTGCCCGCCGACTTGAGGATGATGTCTTCGCCCGCGATCCCTTTTCTGATAAACTGGCTGATCGCTTTGGTGTCCGACATCAGCATAGTCGGTCCGTAGGAGCGCGTCAGTCTCGGAATGCAGACATCGATCCCTTTCTGCTTCCTATAAGCCTGGCAGAGAGCCTCTCCGCACCTCTTGCTCTCCGGATATCCGGCCCTTAGCGTATTGCAGTCGATATAGCCGCAATATTTCTCGTCGAAGAGCTCGATATCTCCGCGGTTCTCACCGTAGATCTCATTGGAAGAGGCGAAAGCAAACCGCTCCGCTCCGTGCGCACAGGCAAACTCCAGCATATTCTGAAGGCCTATGATATTGGTCGTTATCGTTCCGATCGGGTCTGTCGCATACTGTATCGGGTGAGTATTGGAAGCAAGATGCAGCACAAAGTCCGCCTTGCCTATATCCTCCCGCACAAAAGGAAGATTGATATCATAAGGTATGAAAGAAAACAGCGGATGACTGCTGTATTCTCCGAATCTGGCCCGGGCCCTCTCTTCGCTCCTGCCAAGGGCGTAGATCCTGCAGTTCATCCCTGCCAGGTTTCTCTCCATCAACACGTCGATCAGAAAGCTTCCCACCAGACCTGTCGCGCCGGAAATAAGGACCGATCTGTCCCTTAACCGGTTCCACGGAAGATCCAGTCCGGCGGTCCTTCTGACATCCTCCATATAGTACGCGTTGTCGTATAGATTCATTCCGCTCTTCCTCTATTTCAGCCAATTGTCCCTGTCTGCCCGCAGATAGGCCTTGAACATCTCCAGGTCGTCCTTGGTCGTAAGTTTGATGTTCTTGTCGGAACCCGCGGCAAAATAGAGCCTCTCGCCCAGTTCCACCATCATCGTATTGGTATATGAGGAGCCGTAGATCCCGATCTCCTTCTCAAAAGCTTCGTGATAAGCCCAGTCAAGTTTGCCGAACCGGTATGCCTGCGGCGTGGAAACTCTTCTTAAGGTCTCGCGCGGTATATACTTGACTGTGCTGATCTCGTCATCAACCACAAAGATCTGCTCATTGTACGGAAGAGACGTCACGGCGTTCCCGTATTTCCTGCACTTGATGATGACGTCGGAAAGGACAGTCGCGTCCACCAGAGGACGGATCCCGTCATGAATGATGATGATATCGTCATCACTGCATTTGCCTTCCAGGTTA
>CAMKAA010000096.1 GCA_946410365.1 uncultured Lachnospiraceae bacterium
CCTGCACTCCGCCATCCAATTACTTCACTACAGCATTGTCAGCGACAAAGGAAACAGCCTTCTGAACAGCGATATCCTCCATCATTCTGTCTTTCTCTCTTCCCTCGAAGATCTTCTTGACTGTGTCGACGTCTGTGCCGTATGCTTCCGCAAGTTTGCCCAGTTCAACTTCGAAGTCCTCTTCGGTTGCGACAATGTTCTCAGCCTTCACGATCTCTTCAAGAACAAGACGTGTGCGGATGCGCTTGTCAGCCTGGTCCTTGACTTCTTCCATCATCTTCTCTCTGCTTCCGCCGATATAGGAGAAGTACTGATCGATATTAAGTCCCTGGGACTGAAGTCTCTGCGCGAACTCATCTACGATCTGCTCCTGCTGAGCCTTGAGCATAGGCTCGGGGATCTCGATCTCGGAATCAGCGATGATCGCGTCGATCACCTTATTCTCCTTCTCTGTTCTCGCCTTCTCTTCCTTCTTAACCTCGAGGTTCTTGCGGATGTCGGCTTTGTACTCTTCAAGAGTAGAGAACTCAGAGACATCATCCGCGAACTCATCGTTCAGTTCAGGGAGAACCTTCTCGGTGATCTTGAGGACTGTGCACTTGAACACAGCGGGCTTGCCTGCCAGCTCAGCTGACTGATAGTTCTCAGGGAAAGTGACGTTAACTTCGATCTCTTTGCCGATCTCTACTCCCACCAGCTGCTCTTCGAAGCCGGGGATGAAGGAACCGGAGCCGATGGTCAGAGGATAGTCCTCTCCCTTTCCGCCTTCAAATGCGACGCCGTCGACAAATCCCTCAAAGTTGAGGTTGATCTTGTCGCCGTCTGCAACCGGTCTGCCGGTGATCTCGTTATAAGAAGCATTCTTCTCCTGCTCTGCGGCGAGCTCGGCATCAACTTCCTCATCGGATACGGTCACGTCGGTCTTCTCAACTTCGACTCCCTTGTATTTGCCAAGACCTACCGGAGGCTTAACAGCTACAGTAGCTGTATAGATCAGCGGCTTGCCGGCTTCTGCCTGCACAAGCTCGATGTCAGGGTTGGAAGAGATTTCGTTTGAGATCTCGCATCCCTGCGCCGCCTCAGGATAAGTGCTGTTGATCGTATCATTAATGGCATCCTCAAGGAATACGCCGGTGCCGTACATCTGCTCGATCAGCTTCCTGGGCGCCTTGCCCTTTCGGAATCCGGGCACATTGATCCGGGCTCTCTGCTTGAGATATACCTTGTTAATTGCTTTATCAAAATCTTCGGCGCTTACTTCAATAGTAAGTTTCGCCATACTTTTTTCCAGTTTTTCAACCGTTACGCTCATTGACTACTATCCTCCTGTCTGATTTACACAATTGCGGTACATTATATCATAACAGTTTGCAAAATTCCAACATGAAAACTGTTTATTTGCTTATTCTTCCGTATATTTGGGCAAATTCTTTCATTCTCGCTGCCAGATCATCCGTGAGTTCTTCCGGAAGCAGTCTCCAGGACCAGTTTCCGCCCAGAGTAGAAGGGGTATTTATCCTTCCGTCAGAACCGATATCAAGATAATCCTGGATCGGGATGATCGCGGTGTCCGCTACGCTCTGCATGGCCAGCCTGATCAGGTCCCATGTAGCAGTCTGGCTGCAGCGAATGTCCGCGTACTTATTGATGAACTCCAGCTGCTTCTCATCTGAAGCGATGTACCAGCCTCTTGTAGTATCGTTGTCATGGGTACCGGTATATACGACCGCGTTGCTGGTATAGTTGTGAGGCAGATAAGTATTGTCCGCGTCACTTTCAAATGCGAACTGCAATACTTTCATCCCCGGGAACCCTGTGCGCTTCACAAGCCTTAGCACAGATTTCGTGAGATATCCAAGATCCTCCGCGATGATCTCTTTCTCTCCCAGTTTCTGCTTCATCGCTGCAAACAGCGAATAACCGGGGCCTTTTTTCCATTTACCTCCCAAGGCATCCTGATCGCCGTAGGGGACTGCCCAGAACTCGTCAAATCCTCTGAAGTGATCGATCCTCACGACATCGTAGAGTTTGAAAACGTGCTCGAGTCTCTTGATCCACCAGTCGTAGCCGGTAGCCTTGTGATACTTCCAGCGGTAGATAGGATTTCCCCACAGCTGACCGGTCGCAGAAAAAGAGTCCGGCGGCACGCCTGCTACTACGGTAGGGAACCCGTTTTCGTCAAATTCAAAAAGTTCGGGATGACTCCATGTATCCGCGCTGTCAAAGGCCACATAGATCGGAATATCGCCGATGATCCTGATGCCCTTACCGTTGGCGTATTCCTTGAGCTCTTTCCACTGTTTCGCGAAGAGGAACTGCAGGAACTCGTAGAACCTGATCTCCTCGTCGAGTTTAATTCTGTAACTGTCCATGGCAGCCGCTCTTCGAAGGCGGATATCTTCGGGCCACAATGTAAACATGTCTCCGTCAAAATACTCCTTCACCGCACTGAACAGCGCGTAATCGGGAAGCCATTCCGAGTTGTCCCATCTGAAATCCTCGAAGGCTCTCCTGTCATCTTCGAAGGTGTCTTCTGCCCATTTGCCCGTTGGATTCTGGCAGAAAGGGCTGTTTGCATACGCTTTGCGAAGCAGGGTATATCTGTTCCGGTAGATTTTCTCATAGTCTACAGTCCGGGGCTCTTTTCCAAAATCAAACTGATCCGCGGTTTTTTTGTCAATATAACCCGCCTCGATCAGTGCCTCGGGGTCTATGAAATACGGATTACCTGCAAATGTTGAGAAAGACTGGTATGGAGAATCCCCGTAACCTGTCTGTCCGAGCGGCAGGATCTGCCAGTATGACTGGCCTGAATCCGCCAGAAAATCCACAAATTCATACGCCTCTTTAGAAAAGCATCCGATCCCGTAGCGGGAGGGAAGGCTTGCCACCGGAAGCAGTACACCGCATCTTCTATCTCTTCTATCCATTATCTAATCCCCTGTTTAAAAGACATTTTGACGATTACACTATGAAATGATCACTTCTGTCAGCGATCAGAAAAACCACTTCTGTTTCTTTACGATGCTCACGAACTCTCCGTTATTTCTCGTCTTGGCGAAAAGGTCGAGAACCTGATTCACCGACTCCTCTGATTTTACTCCGTTGAAGGCCCTTCTGATCATGTTGATCGCTTCGAGTTCATCGGGCGTAAGAAGAAGATCGTCTCTTCTTGTACTGGAGCGCTGCATATCGATGGCCGGGAAGATCCTGCGCTCGGACAGCTTGCGGTCCAGCACCATTTCCATGTTGCCCGTACCTTTAAATTCCTCATAGACAACTTCGTCCATCTTGCTTCCCGTCTCGATGAGGGCCGTGGCGAGAATAGTGAGGCTTCCGCCCTCTCTCATGTTGCGGGCCGCTCCGAAAAATCTCTTGGGCATATGAAGCGCCGCCGGATCAAGGCCGCCGGACAGCGTTCTGCCGCTGGAGGGCTCGGTGAGGTTATACGCGCGGGTGAGCCTTGTAATACTGTCAAGAAGGATCATGACATCTTTCTTGTGTTCGACAAGCCTCTTGGCCCTCTCAATGACCATCTCGGATACTCTCTTGTGGTGTTCGGGAAGTTCATCGAAAGTCGAATAGATCACTTCTACGTTCGGTCCCTCAATAGCCTCTTTGATGTCCGTAACTTCCTCCGGACGCTCATCAATGAGCAGGATGATCAGATGGATCTCGGGATTGTTGGCCTTAACGGACTTAGCGACCTCTTTCATGAGGGTCGTTTTTCCTGCCTTGGGGGGAGATACGATCATACCTCTCTGTCCTTTGCCCACAGGGCTAAGAAGGTCCATAACTCTCATTGAGATGCCCGCTCCGGGTTTTTCGAGACGGATCCTGTCATCGGGAAAGATCGGCGTCATATCTTCGAAATTATAGCGCTTTGTAGCCTCCTCAGGCTTTAATCCGTTAACGGACTTGACAAAAAGAAGCGCTCCGAATTTTTCTCCCTGAGTCTTGACTCTGATATTTCCTCTTACGATATCACCCGTCTTGAGGTTGAATCTTCTGATCTGGCTGGGAGCCACATATATATCATTGTCTCCCGGAAGATAATTCGCGCATCTGATAAATCCGTAGCCGTCAGGCATGACTTCCAGGATTCCGTTTGCTATCTGGCCGCTGTCAAGTTCACTGGCGAACTCATTTTTATGAATGATCGGCGCATCCGGCTTCTTCTGTTCCGTCTTGGGAATGCGGCCGCCATTCTGCGCTGCCAGCATAAGCGCATCTTCCTCGTCTTTTTTGAGCAGAGCCTCAATAAGCTCAGCTTTCTTAAGCGTGGAGATCTTCTTCATTCCTCTGTTTTTTGCAATTTCTTTGAGATTCTGAAGTGCCAGGGATTCATATCTTTCTTTCGTCATGATTCTCCTTTAGATATATAGATATGCATGAACCGGCTCAGACATAGCCGGACTATCGCGGTAAAAACTAATTCTGAATTTAATTCTTAATTGGAGTAATGACTGCAGACTATCGCATGATACGGACAGATTACGCTGCCTGTTAGAATT
>CAMKAA010000097.1 GCA_946410365.1 uncultured Lachnospiraceae bacterium
TCTCCCTCTTCCGCAAAGTGGTGATGGTCGTGCCGCTCACGCTCCTCCTTCCGGGTGTCTTCCACTTCGGATCCGACGGCGTGTTTATGGCGGAGCCCGTTTCCAATGTCATCGGAGGCACTGCCTGTATGGTCACAATGCTTTTGATGGTGCTGCCGGAGCTTAGGAAAATGGAGTGAATATATCAAAGCGCTGTCAAAAGTATCAGATCGTTGTTCCGAAAACAAAGTGCCAGACACCAACTGTTCATGGTGTCTGGCACTTCCTTTTCTTCGGTTAACTGATTGCTTACAGTATATCCATGGCTGCAAAATATCCCTGATGAATCGCTTTCTTTACAATTCCGGCACCGGTGCAGTCTCCGATCGCCCTAAAGCTCTCCCAGTCGGGCCACTCGCGAAGTTCATCAACTACTGCGGAATTCGGGATGCTTCCGACGGCATAGAGCACAGTGTCCGCCGGAACTTCAAATTCGTTTCCTTCTTTATTGGTATAAGTTACAGATTTTTCGGAAATCGACTTTGTCGCCGCCTCGGTGATCACATGGATTGACTCCGCTCTCTGCGCAAACAGCTCGTCCAATGTGGGCTTTATGAACATGTTCGCGTCTCTGGCCGTTCCGTCCAACAGCTCTATGATCGTCACATCCTTGCCCTCATCTGCCAGGCTGACCGCGATCTCGCAGTTGATCATTCCGCCGCCGATCAGGACTACTTTATTTCCAATCGTCTCCGGTTCAAAATAGGCAGCCGTTGCATATTTTGCATTTTCTACGCCGGGTACGCCGAGCACTCTGTGAGTCGATCCCGAAGCAACAATGATGTCTGTCGGGCAAAGCTGATCCATGAGTGCCGTGTCTGCTTCTGTGCCCAGCATGACTTTGATATCTCTTTTTTCTATCTGGCGGACGTAGTAGTCTTTAAGCTTTCTCAAGTCCTCTTTGTGGCCGTGGTCCGCAAACAGAAGCGTTCCACCGAGCTTGTCACCCTTCTCCACGAGCGTCACATCGTGACCTCTGTCGAAAGCCGTGATGGCAGCTTCCATTCCGCCTACGCCGCCGCCTACAACAACAACTTTCTTCCTGGCTTTAGGAGCCGGCGTTCCCAGAAGGTATGCTTCCTGTCCTGCTGCCGGGTTGATGTTGCACTGGTAATATCCGGTGTAGAGGCCTGCCATGCAGTCACTGCAGCGGATGCACGGTTTGACGTCCTCTTCTCTTCCACAAAGGAATTTCTTGGGAAGATCGGGATCTGCAAGTATGCCGCGGCCGATCGAGAAGAAGTCGATCACGCCTTCCCCAATGAGCTGATCCATCTTAGCGGGATCATTGTGTCCGCCGACTGCCGTGAGCCTGGCCTGAACGCCGGCTTCCTTGAGTGCCTTGGCGATCGGAATGTTCACAAAGCGGCCCATAAGAGGATTGACCCAGCAGTAGTGCTCGGAATTGTGGTAATCGCCGGACGAGATCTCAATGATATCAACAATGCCGTCGGTCATCTTGCAGAAAGCGATACAGTCGTCAAGAGTCCAGCCGTTTTTCTGATGCTCGTCGCCGCTGATGCGGATCTGAATGACAACGCGGGGACCGACTTTTTCTCTGACCGCTTTGAGGACCTGGAGCGGGAACTTGGCACGGTTCTCAATGGAGCCGCCGTATTCGTCTGTTCTTGTATTCCAGGCAGGGGACAGGAACTGGGCAAGGAGCCATCCGTGACAGCACTGCACCATGACCTGATTGAATCCCGACTGGACTGCGCAGAGAGCCGCCTCGGCAAAATCACCTGCAATGCGGGCCATATCTTCTTCATCCATTGCCGTAACATGTGTGCCGTTTTCCTTGTCCATCTCCACCGGACCGATGACTTTTCCGGTCGACGCGCCGTTGAAAAAAGGCTCGGCAAAAAGTCCCGCATGGGCCAGCTGCACGCAAGGGTTGGCGCCGTGTCTGTGGATCGCGTCAGTGAACTTGATCCAGTCTTTGGCGGGAAGGATCATCCGTGAGAAGTCAGGCCGGATCACATCCACGTTCGGCCTTCTCACTGCATCCACGTTGTTGACCGGTGTCTCGCCGTAATTGACGCTCGCCGCTCCGCCGCGCGCCTTCTTCTCATAGAAAAGAACTGTCCTGAAATCAGGTGCTCCGCTGTATTCATCCGGATAAGTAAGTCCGGTCGGCGTACTGAAGATCCTGTTTCTGTATGTGACTCCGCGAATGGTGCATGTCTTGCTGAGGTTGGGGTATTTTTTCATCTTTCTTCTCCTTCCTGATCCTGCTTTTTGCCTGGCCGCGGTTTCCATCCGCCGGCTGTCTTCCTCTGTCTGTTAATATCATAACAAAAGGACTGATGAGCAAATACGTTCATCAGTCCAATATTTTGGCAAAATATTCGTACTTTTGTACAACTACCGGATCATCCGGTACATACGAAGGGAGAACTGGAGGTTGAAGCAGGTGTTCTCATCCGTCAAATCAAGATCAAAAAGTGACTGGGCTCTCTCCAGCCTGTATCGCAGTGTGTTTTTGTGGATGTTCATCCTTCCGGCAGCGCGCTGCACATTGCGCCCGGATTCGAGGAAGGTCTCCACACTTTCCCTGAGTGCGGTCCCGTACCTGCGGTCGTACTCCTCCATTTGGCGGATCTCGGGACGGCAGAACCGCTCGAGGTCATTGCTTTGAGATGCGATCTCCATGAAATGGTACAGAATGATGTCTTCGTAGTGCACGACAAGACTGTCCACCTCCAGCTTCTGGTAAACCCGCTGTATAGCCAGCATCTCACCGAAAGCATTGTGAAGATCCATGATGCTCCTGAAGGGCCTGCTGATTCCTATTCGGGTATCATTGCCGCCCACCAGTGACCGGATGGAGTCGATCAGCTTGCTGCTGACATATTTCTTGTCCATCACGATGATCAGGCTCTCATCGTAAATTATGCAATATGCTGAAGCCGGCAGCGAGTGCATGACCGTATCGCGCATAAAATAGAGCGACAGGGAATTGCGAAGATCTATGCTCTTGATCGCAATGAGCTGCATGGCCTTCGGAAATGTGAGGTTCAGCAGACGGCAGCGCTCTATGATCGCCTGCTCGGCAGCAGTCTTTTCTATAATGTCCCTGAAAACGCTGAAGTAAGGGACAACCTGCATCGCAGTGCGCTCGCGGTAAAGCATTTCAAATAAGACAGCTTTGCAGATAATGATCAGGAGTTCAGCGTCTTCATCCCGAAAGGGTTCCACCTCTACAAGCGCAACAATGCCGATAGATCCGTCGCGGTCCCTCACCCGGCATCCCATCACGCGGTACGGACAGAATACAGGCTTGCTGATGACAGGCTCGTCGCTGTTAAGCAGCTGCGCAAAAGTTCCACCCGACTCGGCGAGTCTGGTGTACTCTTCTTTGAGATGTCCTTCCGGAAGAAGCTGCTCCCAAATCAGTTCGTCTCCGGGCCGCCTGCTTACCGCCAGCACTTTGCCGCTTATGTCAAACAGCATCATAGGGTTCCGCAGCGTTGTCGAGGCAACATCCGTCAGGTACTGCATTCCTTTTCGCTCGATCAGTGCATTTAGAATTGTATCTTTTCTTTCTATGAAACTGCTGTCCATAGATGTCCTCCTATATCGCCGTCTCTGTGAACTCATAATTCGCTCCTCAGAAACAGGAAATTGTTCCTGAGCGTTATCACAGGCCTCATCCTTCCGCGCCTGACCAGGTCCTGTATATTTTGCCTGGTGCAGCCCATTAGCTCTGCTGCCCCGGCTGTGTCGATCAGTTCCTGCTGCAAATACGCCTTAAAGTCAGCAGCTGCAACCGGAAGCGGTGTTCCGCCATTGCGCAGTACATCCACAGGTATATGACTATCATCTGATATTGTAATTCCATGCCCTCCCGGCTGCATTGTAAGATCTGCAAGGCGTTCCCTATAAAGACTAAGACGCTTTATAAGGCGTTCGCGGTCAGAATCTACGGCATTATACGCCGTGTTCTCCCATGCCGGGAGCTCCTGCAGTTCAGTGTCGGAAATGCTCTCCACCAGTCCGTCCCGGAAAAAAAGAAGTGTCCGGTCGGGACCCGGCACTATACAGGAAAGAGTCCCCGCAAGGCGCCGGCTTAATTCCTGCGGAAAGGCTCCCGTTCTGAGCGGCGTTATGAAGCATTCATCCTGCGCGCATCTTCCGTCCGAAAGTACCAGCAGCCTGTGCGCATCGTATTCGTGAAGCCCGTTTTCTTTCAGGATCATCCCCAGATTCTGCCGGTCCCTGGGAATGATCCTCTGCTCAACCCACACTCTGCTCCAATAGGGATCAAGTGCCCTCACTCCGCGTTTTACAAACGAAGACAGGATCAGAGGCGCGTCCCACTCATCGACATCTTCACTGATCTCAATGTGGAATGTATCCTCTCTCTCATAGTAAAGAAGCCACGCGAGATCGCGGCTCTTATCAATGGATGCATCACGAATCGCATAAGCTCTCATAATATTCCCATCTCCTCCATATCATCTCCCAA
>CAMKAA010000098.1 GCA_946410365.1 uncultured Lachnospiraceae bacterium
CAGACCTCACGGAGCAGACGAAAGGAGACGGCGATGGTGCTGACTAAGATTGCCGAAATCATACTGCTGATCCTGCTGGTGGTCTGCGCCGTGGGCGTAAACTTCGGAAAGAGTCTTCTGCAGGCAGTGATCATATTTATGTCCTACAGCTCGATCATGTGCATCCTGTGGGTGCTTTTGGAGTCGCCGGACCTGGCGATCACGGAGGCGGCAGTCGGAGCGGGCGTCAGCAGCGTTCTGTTCATGCTGACGCTGCGGAGAATTCACACAGAGGACCTGAGATTGGAGGCGCTGCAGCAGGAGGCGGGAGAGGGCGATTCCGCGCAGGGCGCCGAAGCCTCACAGAATGAGAGCAATTCGGAAACCGGGATAACGGGAGAATAAACGTGAAGATCTTCGATTTGAATTTTGATGTAGAAGAAGACCCGATTCCTGACGGAGAGGACCACGATCTTCTCGAGAGCATTATGGATGGCGAGGAAGTCCATGACAGCCCAAGGGAAAAGGTCAAAACAGAGAAAGAGTACTACAGAAGTTATGTGCGCAGCACGCAATGGGTGCAGAAACTGATCCGCACAGAGAATAAAGGCTTTAATGTGTTTTATTCTTCTGTAGCGGTGGTCAGCTGTGTCCTGCTGATCGGCATGCTCCTGTTCACGATCTCATATCTGCCGCGCTAC
Organism: uncultured Lachnospiraceae bacterium; assembly: GCA_946410365.1. Next base: position 681 of record CAMKAA010000098.1, read on the forward strand.
GGCGTGGAGAATCCGGAGAGCGCTCTGGTGGTGAAAAGATATGTGGAGAACGGCCTTCAGGAGACGGGTGCGGTGAATATAATCTCGGGGATCATCCTGGACTACAGGGCGTTCGATACGCTGGGGGAGTCCCATGTATTGTTCACGGCGCTGATGTGTGTGACGGTGCTCCTGCTCAGGGATTCGAAGAACATGCGCACGCAGTATGAGGACTTCTATACGATCCGCGATGAAAAATACCACGAGCTCTACAGGGAGTCCATCATGAAGATGGTGGCAGCGATCCTGCTCCCGTGCCTGTTCCTTTATGGCGCATATGTGCTGCTGAACGGGCAGATCTCGCCCGGCGGCGGTTTCTCCGGCGGCGCGGTTCTGGGGTCCGGTCTGATCATCTGCGCGGCCGCGTTTGGATTCAGGAGTACTGACAGGGTGATCACTAAGAGGACCGCGAATCTGATCGCCTTCTTTTCACTTGGATTTTACAGTTTTGCGAAGGGATATGTGTTCTTTACCGGGGCGAACGGGCTGGAGAACCACATTCCAAAGGGAACGCCCGGCGCGATTCTCAGCGGCGGCCTGATCCTCCCGCTGGATATTGCGGTGGGTCTTGTGGTGGCAACCACGATGTTCGGCTTTTACAGTCTGTTCCGCAGGGGCAGTATCGGAGGAAACGAGTGATGGAAAACCTGATCGCCAACAGCACGGAAGCCGTGGCTGTCATCTTATTCGGTATAGGATTTACGATGCTTCTGTTTCACAGAAATCTGTTCAGGAAACTGATCGGGCTCAACGTCATGGACACGGGCGTATTCCTGTTCCTGGCTTCCATGGGATATATTGAGGGCCGCAAGGCGCCGATCATCGTAAACGGCGTGCAGAGCACGGAAGCTTACATCAATCCGCTTCCGGCGTCTCTGGTCCTGACCGGCATTGTCGTATCCGTCTCGGTGACGGCGATCATGCTCTCACTGACAGTCCGCCTGTATATGCGCTATCACACGCTGAACCTGGACGAGATTTACAGAATGGCCGATCATCTGGAAGATGACCGGTAAAAGGAGCCGACAGTGGACTTTATCAGAAACTTTCCGATGTTCAGCGTTGTGCTGAGCCTGTTCTCAGGCGTTTTGTGCACTATGCTGAGCGGCAAAACAGCAAGAATATATACGATCCTGTATGAGTGCGTTTTGGCAGTCATGGTGACAGCGGTTCTTCGCTATACGGTGGTGACCGGGGAAGCCTTTACCTATGTATTGGGAGAATTTCCCGCCCCCTGGGGGAATGAGCTTCGGGCCGGTACGCTGGAAGCGTCGATCGCGGTCCTGTTCATCGCAGTGATGCTGTGCGCGGTTCTGGCGGGCCAGCACTATGTCCGCAAGGATATTGACGAGAGCAAGGTCAATATCTATTACGCGATCCTGAACCTGATGACTGCAGCTCTGATGGCGATGACCTGGACCAACGATATTTTCTCCGGGTACGTATTTCTGGAGATCCTGACACTGACAAGCTGCGGCGTCCTGATCGTGCGTGAGATCGGCAGAACGACACTGGCCGCGGTGCGCTACATGATCCTCAATCTGGTGGGATCGGGACTGTTTCTTCTGGGAGTCGTGCTCCTGTACGACATTACAGGAAATCTTCTGATGGTGCCGATGCATAGTGAGATCGCAGCGCTTTACCAGGATCCGGGTGCCAGGGTCGTGCTGATCATGGCGACGGGGATCCTCACGATCGGACTCTCGATCAAGAGCGGCCTTTTCCCTTTCCATTACTGGATGCCGGATACTTACGGCTGGGCGACGCCCACTTCCGGAGCGGTGCTCTCCTCCCTGGTCTCCAAGTGCTACATCTTCTTATTGATCAAAATATACTGGCGCGTGATCGGGATCGAGATCTTTACGGATATGCCGATCCGAAACGTCTTGTTTGTGCTGGGGCTGTGCGGAATGGTGTTTGGCTCAGTCTCGGCGATCCGGGCGGAGAATATCAACCGAATGGTGGCTTTCTCGTCAGCGGCACAGATCGGCTACATTTATATGGGGATAGGACTTGGAGGCACTGCGGGCTTTACTGCAGCGGTGTTCCACATCATGGCCCACGCGGTCACCAAATCCCAGCTGTTTCTGACAACGCCGAGACTTGCGGCAGTGTCCGGAAACAGTCTCCGGTTTAAGAACCTGCAGGGCTGCGCCCTCAGAGATCCCAATGCGGGGCTGTTTTTCCTGATCCCGAGCCTTTCGATGATCGGTATCCCCATTTTCGCAGGCTTTTCGTCAAAGCTCTTTTTTGCCATGGCGGCCGCGGACAGGGGAGGGATCAAGCTGATCCTGGTCATGCTGGCGCTGGCGGCAAGTTCACTGCTGAACGCATTGTACTTTATAAGGACACTGATTCGTATCTATACACAATCTGACTCTGCAAAAGAGAAAGTCAGACACCATCTGGATTACAATATTCCCATGATCGCCCTGACGCTGGCCAATCTGGCGATGGGACTCTTCAGCGGCGTTTTCGCGGCGCTGATCGGGCAGGGATTTGGAATGTTCAACTGAGGGAGGTTAAGACATGCTGATGATCGCGGCAATACTGATACCTGTGGCGGCAGGGATTGTGATATCGGCGGTCCCTATGGAGGATCGGACGAGAAAAATACTATATATGTGCAGCGTGCTCCTTACAGACGCCGCCGCTGTCTTTGCGGCAATGAGCGGCGAAACGCTGCGCCTGTCGGAGCTGTCAGAAGGTGTGGCTATTATCTTCAGAGCGGACACCCTGGGCAGGTGTTTTCTTGCAGTGACTATACTGCTTTACACATCTGTTCTCTTTTATTCCTTCGAATACATGAAGATGGAGGAGAGGATCCCGACTTTCTATGCATTTTACCTGATCTCTATGGGAGCGCTGATCGCGGAATGCTTCGCGGGAAATCTGGTCACGATGTACCTGAGTTTCGAGTTCCTGACACTGACCTCTATGCCGCTGGTGCTTCATGAGAGGACCAAAGAGGCTGTCGCGGCAGGTCTCAAGTACCTGTTCTACTCAGTCGCGGGTGCTATGATGGGTCTGCTTGCGATTTTCTTCGTCTATCACTTCGCCGGGAATCCCGAGCTTTTCGTCTACGGCGGCTTCCTGGATCCGTCAAAATATACCGGCGCTGAGACTGTCCTTCTGGCGGCTGTTCTGGCAGGCATTGTCGGCTTCGGCGCCAAAGCGGGTATGTACCCTCTTCACGGATGGCTCCCGACTGCGCATCCTATCGCACCGGCTCCCGCCTCCGCGCTTTTGTCCGCTATGATCGCCAAAGGAGGTGTCCTGGCAGTGATCAGGCTTGTTTATTTCTCTGTGGGGGATGAGATCCTGCGGGGGACCTGGGCGCAGCTCGCCTGGATGTGCCTCGCGATCCTGACGATCCTCATGGGATCCACCATGGCTTTCGGAGAGGAAAACCTCAAGAAGAGACTTGCTTATTCCACAGTCAGCCAGATTTCCTATATCATGCTCTCGCTCTCTCTTTTGACAGACGCGGGGCTGCGGGGAGGGCTTCTGCATGTGTTCAGCCATGCCTGCGCCAAAGGCTGCCTGTTCCTGGTGGCCGGCGTCTTTATCTATAAGCTCAGGATCCGCAGAGTTACTGAACTTATGGGAATCGGCAAGAGCATGCCCCTCACACTGGCGTGTTTCACGCTCGCTTCCATCTCCCTTGTGGGAATACCGCCGATGGGCGGATTTACCAGTAAATGGGCCATCGCGACGGCGGCCATGGACAGCGGAACGGGCGTTTTCGCGGTCCTGGGTCCTGTGGTCCTGCTGATCTC
>CAMKAA010000099.1 GCA_946410365.1 uncultured Lachnospiraceae bacterium
GACATAGGAAGGCTGCCCATCTGGGACGATGAATCGATCATGACTTCCTACATCGTGAAAGATTTCCTGGACAGCCACGCCTCTTTGCTCTCAGGGGTCTCCTCCGAACAGCTGATCAGTGAGATCTACTTAAACTCCAAGAGTTTCTCACTTGTAAACCTGGCGCCTGCCCTCTCCCGCATTCCGACCCTTATAATCGGCGGATCGAGGGACCGCTACGCGCCTCCCCGGCTCAACTGCGCGCCTCTTTATGACAGTCTCAACTCGATCTCAGGCTCCAAAGTCGTCTATCAGGAATTTGAGACCGGCCACTACGGCGCGGACTGCCGCGGACTGATCAGTATCGCGATCTCGGATTTTTGCGCGAGCGCTGACTAGTGCCGCAAGCAGCTCCGGCAGATATTTATAAAACAAAAACACCTCATCGGCCTTAAACCGATGAGGTGTTTTGTTGTTGAGGGCTTTTACAGCCCTTCTTTCACTGTTTTGTTCCGGATTAAACTGCAGTAAAGCCGGATCAGCGGCCGAACTGGCAGTCGTTGTTGCCGGATTCACTTGTCCACATCTCAAGCATGTTGATGGGATCGTTGAAGTCTGCAAGCCAGCCTTCACGAGCGAAGTCGAAGTTGCCCTGTTTTCTCTCATCCAGGAATACGTTCCACTCACGCTTATCAATGGTCATGTTGATGCCGATCTCAGCGAAATCCTGCTGCATGATCTGAGCAACACCGATGTGGCCTGTGCCGTCGTTGGTCAGGTATGTGATGTTCAGAGGAGTCTCAGCGGAAAGCTTGTCGCCGTCGAACTTGAAGCCCGCATACTCGAGAAGCGCGATCGCTTCGTCGATAGCTGCGTCCTGAACTTCCTCAGGATAGTAGCCGTCGCCTACAGGGAATGTGTAAGCGCCGTTCTCCTTGAATGTGCCGCCGTTGCCGTCAGCCATTCCTGCAGGAATGTAGGAAGTAGCAACCTTCTGGCCTGTCTGGCCGACTGTCTCTACGATGTAAGGACGGTCGATGAGGATTGCGAAAGCCTTTCTCATAGCGATAGCCTGGTCAACAGTCTTGCCTTCGAAGATAGGGCTGTTTACGTTGAATGCTGCATAGTAGGTTCCCAGGTTGTCGATTACGTGGAAATCAGGGTTGCCCATGATAGAAGCGATCTCGTTTGTGGGAACTGTGTCAGCGAAGTCAAGGTCGCCGGAGTTGTAAGCTGAGAAAATAGCTGTGTCATCAGCGGAAAGCATCAGGTCGATCTCAGGGATGGTAACTTCATCAGCTCTCCAGTAGTTGTCGTTCTTGGTCAGGACCATGGACTCTTCGTGTGTCCATGCTGTCATGGTGTAAGCGCCGTTGGTTACGAAACCGGCTTCTGCTGCCCATGCGCCGGGGTTGGTCTCCCAGCCTGCTGCCGCCTCAACCTGTGCCTGGGGAACAGGAAGGTATGCAGGGAATGCTGCGAGGTCAAGGAAGTATGCGCAAGGAGCTACCAGCTTAACTGTGAGGGTCTTGCCGTCTTCAGATGCGACAACATCAAGAGCGCCGTCAGCGTTCTTAGCGATCGCGTCGAACATGTAGCCATAGTCAGCTGCTGTCTCGGGAGCTGCTGCTCTCTTCCATGCATACTCGAAATCCTTAGCGGTCAGGTCTGTGCCGTCGGACCACTTAAGGCCGTCACGAAGTGTGAAGGTGTAGGTCATGCCGTCTTCGGAGATCTCGGTGTTCTCAGCCAGTGCGGGCTGAAGGTTTCCGTCCTTGTCATAGGTGTAAAGGCCTTCGAACATGTTGACTGCCAGGCAGGCGCCGTCAACAGAAGAGTTCAGGGCGGGGTCAACCTTAGCGGGCTCGGAAGCCAGGTTGATCTTCAGAACGGGTCTGGGGCAGGTTGCGAACTGGAAGAACTTGAATCCAAACAGGTTGGAATAGATGCCTTCCACGTCGGTCTTCTGCAGATACAGATCGTTGTAGTAGTAGATCGGGATGACCGCTGCTGTGCCCATCAGGATATCTTCTGCCTTGTGCATCAGAGCTACACGGTTTTCCATATCTGTTGTTGTCTTGATCTCGGTGATCAGAGCTTCATACTCGGACCAGTCGGGAGCGGACTTGCCCTCAGCGATTGCCTTGTAGGTAACGCCTGCAGGGGTGGGATAAATGGTGGATTCGACGGGCTCGCCTACTTCAGCTGCTGCCTCAGGTGCTGCCTCGCCTTCCTTCTCCTCGGTTGCTTCCTGTGTCTGTGTCGATGTAGATGCGCCGGTGCTTCCGCCGCAGGCAGTCAGCAGAGACAGAGCGGTAACAACAGAAAGTACGAGTGCTAATGCGCGTTTTTTCATAACGTCCTCCTTTTGTTGTTTTGCAGCAGTCCCGGTCGGGGACCTGGTCTGCTGCCAGTTACTTTTTTATTTATGCATGTTCCGCCTGTACAGATTCATTCCCTTCTGCCTGAAAGGGAGGTCTCATGCACTGCAGAAAACACATCGTATTGATTATACTACTTCACACGCGGTTGTGCGCGTTAAAGTGATAAAATTTCATGATGCCGGAATGATTATTTACTTGTTCCAGCACGCGACCATGTGGCCGTTTCCTCTGTCTGTCAGGGACGGGCACTCCTGCGCGCACTTTTCTGTCGCGAAGCGGCATCTGGTGCGGAAAGCGCATCCTGAAGGCATGCGAAGCGGGCTGGGAACATCGCCTTCGAGTATGATTCTCTTGGAGCTCTTGGCGATATTGGGATCCGGGATCGGAACCGCAGAAAGCAGGGACTGTGTGTAAGGGTGGATCGGGCTGTCATAGAGCTCATCAGCATCCGCTGTCTCCACTACTCTTCCCAGATACATTACCGCGATACGGTCTGAAATATGTCTGACGACCAGAAGGTCGTGCGCGATAAAGAGGTAGGCGACACCCAGCTTCTCCTGAAGCTCTTCAAACATGTTGATGACCTGCGCCTGGATGGAAACGTCCAGCGCGGATACGGCCTCGTCGCAGACAATGAATCTGGGGTCTACGGCCAGCGCTCTCGCGATACCGATACGCTGTCTCTGTCCGCCGGAGAACTCGTGGACATATCTTGTGGCGTGCTCCGCGTTGAGTCCGACCAGTTCCATAAGACTCAGGATCTTCTCTCTTCTCTCCTTAGCGTTGGAGTAGAGCTTGTGGACATCGAGGGGCTCTCCGATGATTTCTTCGACCGTCATACGGGGATCCAGAGAGGAATAGGGATCCTGGAAGACCATCTGCATCTTGGGGCGGTACTGGATCATGTTCTGATCCGTGATCAGGTTCCCGTCGTAATAGATCTCGCCGCCAGTGGGCTTATAGAGACGCAGCAGCGTACGGCCTACTGTCGTCTTGCCGCAGCCGGACTCTCCTACAAGTCCGAGAGTCTCACCGGGCTTTATGCCGAAGTTGACGCCGTCAACAGCCTTGAGGAGCGTTGTCTTCATAAAGCCGGTGCGAATGGGAAAATACTGTTTCAGGTCTTTTACTTCAACTAAGTATTCGCTGCTCATGCTTTCACCTCCGCTTCCTCTTCATGAAGATAATTGTTATCCCTTATATTGATCCAGCAGGAAGCCAGATGGGTCTTGTCGATCCTGACCTCCTCGGGAACCTGTGTAAGGCATATCTTCATGGCATTGTCGCATCTTGCGCAGAACGCGCATCCCTTGGGCATGTTCAGAAGGTTGATGGGCGTACCCGCGATGGGGACAAGCTTTTTCTTCATATTGCTGACGGACGGGATGGAACGCAGAAGTCCCTTCGTGTACTCATGGCAGGGATTGTAGAAAATATCCTCTGCCGTTCCGCGCTCGCAGATTCTTCCGCCGTACATAACGACGATCTCATCGGACATCTGCGCGATAACGCCCAGATCGTGGGTTACGATGATGATCGCCATACCCAGCTTTTTCTGCAGTTCCATCATCAGTTCCAGGATCTGCGCCTGGATGGTAACATCCAGAGCTGTGGTGGGCTCATCGGCGATCAGGATCGAAGGTTCGGATACCAGCGCCATAGCGATCATGACACGCTGGCGCATACCGCCGGAGAGCTCATGGGGATACTGTTTGAGACGGCGGGGCGCATCGTTTATTCCTACCAGCTCCAGCATCTCCTGCGCTTTCTTTCTGGCCTCTTCTTTGCTCACCTTGTTGTGTGTGGTGATGGCTTCCATGATCTGGTTTCCCACCGTATAGACGGGATTGAGGGAGGTCATGGGATCCTGGAAGATCATAGCGCAGTGTCTTCCGCGGAAATCCTCCATCTGTTTGGGAGTGTATTTGGTGATATCCTCACCCTTGAACAATACCTTGCCCTGTGTGATATGGCCGTTTCCGTCCAGGATCTGCATGATGGAATAGGCCGAGACCGATTTGCCGGAACCGGACTCGCCTACGATACCGAGGCTCTTTCCTTCTTCCAGCGTATAGGTAACACCGTTAACTGCCTTGACTTCTCCCTTATCGGTCTTGAAGGAAGTAT
>CAMKAA010000100.1 GCA_946410365.1 uncultured Lachnospiraceae bacterium
AGAATCATCAAGATCGGTCAGAGACGCGGCGACGGTGCGATGGAAGTCGTACTTGAGTTTGTCTGATTACTATAAGTCGTCTGACAGATAATGAGTTATTTGGCCTCCGGGAAATCATTTCTCGGAGGCTTTCCTGTGTGTAAGCAATGAGCCATGCGTGGCCGGGACAAAGGCAGAAGCCGTGTGCGGCAAGGATGAAAACGCCTATGATCAAAATACAGAAACTGATACATGACTATATTAAAAGAGATGACGAAGGCAATGTGGCGGGCACGCAGCGCGCCATCGACGGCGTTGATCTCGATGTGAAAGCGGGGCAGTTCATAGCGGTCCTGGGCCACAATGGATCCGGCAAGTCGACCCTTGCCAAGCATCTCAATGCGCTGCTTTTCCCCACAGAGGGAACAGTATGGGTAGACGGAATGGATACCAGCGATGAGAAAAACATCTGGGAGATCCGCAGAGAGGCGGGGATGGTATTCCAAAATCCGGACAATCAGATCATAGCGCAGGTTGTGGAAGAAGACGTGGGGTTCGGGCCTGAGAACATCGGGGTTCCCACAGAAGAGATCTGGAAGAGAGTTGAAGAGAGTCTTAAAACAGTAGGCATGTGGGAACACCGCAAGAAATCTCCCAACCGTCTGTCAGGCGGACAGAAGCAGAGAGTATCCATCGCCGGCGTCATTGCAATGGAGCCCAAGTGTATCGTCCTGGATGAGCCCACAGCTATGCTGGATCCCACCGGGCGCAGAGAGGTCATCAGCGCGGCCATGAAACTGAACCGCACGAAAGGCATCACGATCATCCTGATCACGCACTACATGGAGGAGGCCATAAACGCGGACCGTATCATTGTTATGGATCGCGGTAAAGTCGCTATGCAGGGGACGCCCCGTGAGATCTTCAGCCAGGTGGAGCGCATGAAAGAGCTGCAGCTCGACGTGCCGCAGGTGACGCTGCTCGCCCACGAACTTCGCGGGCTGGGGCTGAAGATACCGGACAGTATTTTGACCAAAGAGGAGCTGGCTGCCGCACTGCTCGACGGACAGACAGGTCAAAACAGTGACCGCGGAGCGGATTCCGGGAAGAAGGAGGCTGCCCATGGGGATCAAAATTGACGATATCTGTTTCGAGTACGAGAGAGGAACGGCAATGCAGGTGACTGCGCTGGACCACATCTCGACAGAGATCCCGGACAACCAGTTTATCGGTCTGATCGGGCACACCGGTTCGGGAAAATCCACTTTCGTACAGACTCTGAACGGCCTTCTCAAGCCGACTTCAGGCCATATATATTACAACGGCGAGGATATCAGCGGAGAAAAATTCGACAAAAAAAAGCTCCGTTCGGATGTGGGGCTGGTATTTCAGTATCCGGAGCACCAGCTCTTCGAGATCGACGTTCTCTCGGACGTAATGTTCGGACCCAGGAATCTGGGGCTGAGTGATGCGGAGGCCAAAAAGAGGGCACTCGAAGCGCTCGAGAGCGTTCATATGCCGGAGAAATACTATAAATCTTCACCCTTTGACCTGTCCGGAGGACAGAAAAGGCGTGCGGCGATCGCGGGCGTTCTGGCTATGCGCCCGAAGATCCTGATCCTTGACGAGCCCACTGCGGGCCTTGACCCCAAAGGCAGGGACTCGATCCTGGGAATGATCTCGGATATGAAGAAGAGACTGAATATGACGATCATACTGGTCTCCCACAGCATGGATGACGTCGCCCGCTATGTGGACCGCATCATGGTAATGGGAGGCGGAAAGCTTCTGTATGACGATGAACCGGTAAAGGTATTCAGACATGTGCAGGAACTGGAGAATCTGGGACTTGCAGCGCCGCAGATTACCTATATCATGAAACTGCTCAGAGAGAAAGGGCTCGATGTCAGTACCGATGCCCTGACCGTGGAAGAAGCCGCCGCGGAGATCATGGCTCATCGGAGGGAACTGCATGTTTGATACAATTACACTGGGACAATATTATCAGACGGATTCCCTGCTGCACAGACTCGATCCCAGAGTGAAGCTTGTGGGAACCTTTGTCTATCTGATCTCTCTGTTTGTGGTGGACTCTTTTGCCGGATATCTGCTGGCAGGACTGTTCCTCGCGGTAATGATCATGCTCTCCAATGTGCCGTTCCGGTACATCGTCAGAGGCATGAAGACGATCGTGTTCCTTCTTCTGATCACCGTGGTGTTCAATCTCTTTCTGACGCCGGGCGAAGTGATCTGGCAGGCCGGGATCTTTAAGATCACCAGAGAGGGCCTTACCTTTGCCATCAAGATGGCAGTGAGGCTGAGCCTTTTGATCCTTGGGTCTTCGATCATGACGCTGACCACAACGCCGACACAGTTGACGGATGCGCTGGAGAGCCTTTTGAGGCCTCTGAAGAAGGTACATGTGCCGGTCCACGAGATCGCCATGATGATGTCCATAGCGCTGCGCTTCATACCAATCCTTATGGAGGAGACGGATAAGATCATGAAGGCGCAGATCGCCAGAGGAGCGGATTTCGAGAGCAAAAATATTATCAAGAAGATCAAGAGTATGGTTCCCCTTCTGGTGCCGCTTTTTATTTCGGCCTTCAGAAGGGCCAACGACCTGGCTATGGCGATGGAGGCCAGATGCTACCGCGGTGGAGAGGGGCGTACCAAAATGAAGCCCCTTGTTTACCACGGAAGGGACCGGATCGCGTACCTTGTGCTTCTGGCGTTTTTCGTCGTCTGTATTTTGACAAGGATCTTTTTCTAAAGAAACGGTACCGGGTCTGTCAGGAGCCGGCCGCAGTGATAAGCCTATGAAGAGAATACTCCTCACGGTGGCCTATGACGGCACCGGTTATTCGGGATTCCAGGCGCAGAAGAGCGGAGTCCCGACCATAGAGAGAGAGCTGAACAGAGCGCTCACGGACCTCACGGGAGCGGAGACTGAAGTCAGCGGAGCGAGCCGGACAGATGCCGGGGTACATGCGCTGTGCAATCTCGCGGTGTTCGATACCGAGAGCCGCATTCCGCCGGAAAAGTTTGCGAACGCCCTCAATGTCCGCCTTCCGGAGCAGATCTGTGTGCAGGACTCAAGAGAAGTGCCTGCGGATTTCCACCCCAGATTCTGTGACACGGTCAAGACCTATGACTATGTGATCTACAACGCTCGCTTCCCCTCACCCAGAAGAAGAAGGTATTCGCATTATTCCTATACCCCTTTTGATGTGGAGAGAATGCGGGAGGCGGCACAGTATCTCGTCGGAGAGCACGATTTTAAGAGCTTCTGCAGCATCCACACCCAGGCGCAGACCACGATCAGGACCATTACCGGGATCGAAGTGATCGAGAGGCCCTGTGAGGAGGAGAGGACCGCGGAGAGAGCGGCAGATATGCTGCCTCCCGCCGATGGTGAAAACGGATGCGGAACGGATCAGGAGAGCGCTTATACCGTCGCAGATGCGGTTTCTGCGCGCAGGACAGTATCTCCAAGAGAGATCGTGATCCGGGTCAGCGGGACAGGATTTCTGTACAATATGGTCCGCATCATCGCGGGTACGCTGATGGAAGCGGGACGCGGCGCGCTCGAGCCGGCGCAGATGAAAGATATTCTGAATGCGTGCGACAGGAGCAAAGCGGGGCCTACGGCACCGCCCGAAGGGCTGACCCTTGTGCGCTATCAGATTCTCGGCGGAAAATCTGACAAAATTATAAAAAATAGTAATAATTAAATTGACAAGCGCAAAACCGCATCTTATAATATTCGGGTGCGACGGTGATGAACTGCGTCTTTTTTGATGCCCAAACTCCCCGGTTTTGGATCATACACCGACTGCGAATCGCACACATTTGACTATCTGTGACAGTTAACTGATAATGGAGGATATATGATGAAAACCTATATGCCTAGCGCAGCAAAGATCGAGAGAAAATGGTATGTAGTTGACGCTACTGATATGACCCTTGGTCGTCTTGCTTCCGAGGTCGCGAAGGTCCTTTGCGGCAAGAACAAGCCGATCTTCACCCCTTTCCTTGACACAGGCGATTATGTGATCATTCTCAACGCCGGCAAGGTCAAGGTCACCGGCAAGAAGCTTGATCAGAAGATCTACTTCAGACATTCCGAGTACGTCGGCAGCGCGAAGTACACAACACTTCGTGAGATGCTCGCGAAGAAGCCCGTCAGGGTTGTCGAGAAGGCTGTCCGCGGAATGCTTCCTAAGGGAAGACTCGGCGAGCAGATGTACAAGAAACTGTACGTTTACGAAGGCGGCGAGCACAAGCACGCAGCCCAGAAGCCTGAAGAGCTTAAGTTCTAATCGGAGACTGAAAGGAGATAAAAATGGCTAAAGCAACCACTTACTATGGAACAGGCAGAAGGAAATCCTCTGTTGCCAGAGTTTTTATGACCCCCGGTAAGGGCGAGATGACCATCAACGGCAGAACCATCGACGATTACTTCGGACTTGAGACTCTGAAGGTTATCGTGAGACAGCCTCTGGT
>CAMKAA010000101.1 GCA_946410365.1 uncultured Lachnospiraceae bacterium
TAGGCACGCCGCCAGCGTTCATCCTGAGCCAGGATCAAACTCTCATGTTAATTATTGTAAGGCTTCCGTCTCCCGGAAACCTTGGATTCAAGTTCAATACTGTCACAGTTCAAACGTTAACGTCTAAATCTGCTCCGTAATTTGCTTGGTTTGGTTCGTTCTGAATTATTCTGTAGAAGGCCGTTCTTAAACGATTCGTCCCGGTCTTCTTTTAGGAATATATTCAGGGTTGCATTTCTGTTAAGTTGTCATATATTCGATTGTATTGGTATTTCGGACGCCTGTCTGGCAGGCTGTCCGTGTCGCTTCTGTTTCATCGGCAACTCTGATATCATATCTCAGAACCAGAAGTTTGTCAATGACTTTTTTCAAAAGTTTCAAGGAAATTTCTTAACTCAACTTTACGATTGTGTTAATTTTATTTCGCTTTCATCAGCGGCGTATTTAATAGTATCACTACTGTTATGCATTTGCAAGCATTATTTTGAGTTTTTTACGATGATTTTTGAAATGTATTAGGCCGCAAAATCATGCTTGTTTTTCGTCGCCGAAACAAATCCTGCAGTAGTCATATAGGTCCATTTCGTATACGATTTCATAAAAGAGAGTGCTGCCCCTGCTGATGATTGATCATCAATAAGATACAGCACTCCTTCTTTGTAAATCCGTATGTTAATTCTGCCCCTGTGTCCACTAAGAACCAGTATATCTTCAATTTCGTAAGTTGCTTTTCGAAGATCGGCTCCACCAAAAATCGAGAATTCCCAGGTTTTATTGGGGAATTTCCGGACTTTAGTTCTACCAAAACACAAGGTTTCTTTATTATCGTTGGAACGTCAACTTGTTTTTTCTCGTACGAAATAGATGGAAAGAGGGATCTTAGTGGAATGCCCCCCACTATTTTCTCGTACGAAAAAAGTGAAAAGAGGGATCTTGATGGGATGCCCTCGCTTAACCTTCCACTAAAACCTCAGAAATCTGGGAGTTTGTCGAAAAGCAAGCCAAATCTCTGCCTCACCTAAAATACTGCCTACGGCACGGACACGGACCGATGCAGAACGATGGGAGCCGGTTTCTTCATCCTGCAGCAGTCACAAAACCACGCAAAGCCCTGATCTCACACCATCACGAAGTACCGGAGAATAGAATCCGCCAGGTACAGGATCACAGCTCCCTCTATGAAGCCGCCGAAGACACCGAGTATGTTGTCCACAATTCTGATCACGGGGAGTCTGGAAAAAATGTGGATCGAAGAAAAGAGCAGGTGAAAGAGGCCGAAGGCGCACACCACTACGACCATAAGCAGTACACCTGTCAGTGCCGATGATACATCGCCCATCGAATAGTTGGCGGCAAGGCCTGCGGCAATGTTATAGCACATAGCTGCACAGACCAGGGTAAGGACTGTATTGAGCGACTGGACCAGGCCGTTTTCCGATCCTTTCTTAATACAATACCCCCAGACCAGTACACCTATTACAATAAGTATCCAGAAAGTGCTGCCCATTAAACTGCTCCTTTACCGAAGTTTGATCTTGTCGATCTCATTTTCCGAAACTGCTGCCAGACCACTCAGCCTGGAAGTGGGGATCAGGACTTTCACTGCCCTGTCAAATCCGCCGTTAAAGATTTCTCTTCCGTTTACTGTGTAGATCTGCATCGAACGCTCGTTGTTAATATATACATTGTTCCCCTCGATCTGGATGTCGCCGTACACCATGGTGAAGCCTATGCTTCCCTCTTTTTTGCCATCCCGGCCGAAAAGATCAAGGTGATACAGATTTTCTCTGGTCAGGTCCGTGAACAGAAGACCGATGCGGTTTTCGCTCGCGAATATTCCCTGAAGATTCTCTGTCAGCATGTTGTTGAAGCTGTTCTGCGGTTCGGTACCGCTTGTGTCAAAGACAACCAGACGCGAATCGGACGCAGCCGCGCATGCTTTATTGCCCATAAATCGGACATAGGGAAACACTTCGTTGGTATATTCAAAATATCCCACCATGTGCTGGTCGTAGTTCTTCCCCGCTTTTCCGAAATTATAGAAGCTCAGGTTGGAGATCACCGAGTCATCTTTCATAAGAAGGCTTGAAACGCACACTTTCTCGCCGTCCGGAGATACTGCGACATCCATGGGGAAACCGTTTTCCTCCATAGAGCGGATGAAATACGCGATCTCCTTGCCTTCCTTTGAGTAAAGCCTGATCCAGCTCTTGCTGCTGTCATTAAGGATCGCAGCTACTTCACCGCTCTCCGACACGCTGATCTTGTGGATAGGTATACTGGTGTTTACCGTATAGAGCTGCTTCTTCACGCTCATCACGTAAATTGACGTCCCGCCGTAGTCAGCGATCGCGGCCTTATCTCCGCTCATGCTCACGATCGGCTGGTCCATCTCGTACGTGATGCTCCATCTTGCGCGGCCGTTTGTATCAGCGCAAGTGGCGCCATTGGGGCCATACTGCAGGACATGGCCGTCAAAATTCACACAGACTGCTCCTTCTTCCGCGGGAAAGTCCCTGACTTTAGCGATCTCGGCGCGGTTAAAGTGCCTGGTCGTAAAAAAGAGCACTGTGAGCAGAACTGCGATCACGGCGATCACTGCTCCGAAGATCCGGTAGATGCGGATCCGTTCCCTGTGCTTTTTTATCTGATCTTTATAGGTCAGATCATTATCTTTCTCCGCCTTTTGTCCTGCCGGCTCCCGGGCAGGGTTCTGCCCTGTACTGCTGCCCATCAGGAGACTGTCATCGGGCATGGAGGAATTTCCCCTCCGTCTGCCCGAGTCAAAAATCTCGCGGGTTTTCTGGTCTTTAACGTTTTCTGTTATTCCGTTCTCTCCGGTCTGGTCCGGAAACTGTTCAACTTTAGCCATTTATCCCTCAATTACCTGCACGCAGGGAAGCGGTAGACTGTCGTCGATACATAATCCCTGCCGGGGCCGAAGATCGCCTTCGGGAAGTTGTCATGATGCACGTTGTCAGGGAAGAACTGGGTCTCAAGCGCATAGGCTGATCTGGAGCCGTACGTGCGGCCATTCTTGCCGCCCTCTGCACTCATTCCGTTGGACGTATAGAACTGGATGCCCGGCACTGTCGTCAGGACTTCCATAACACGCCCGGTTGCGGGATCATATACTCCAGCCGCTGTCAGGAGGCTGCCGTCACCCTTGTATCCGTCGATCACGAAGTTGTGGTCATAACCGCCGCCGAATATCATCTGCTCATCATCGGAATCGATATCCTGTCCGATCGGCTTTCCTTCCCTGAAATCGAAAGGAGTTCCCTCAACGGGTACGATCTCCCCGGTAGGGATCAGATCGGATCTCACCTTTGTGGTGAAGCTGCTGTTCAGCTTAAGCACCTGATCGCCGATACTGCCGTTGTCTTCTCCGGAAAGGTTGAAATAGGAGTGGTTGGTCAGGTTGATGACAGTCTTCTTGTCGGAGACCGCCTTATAGTCAATTCTGAGTTCCTCATCTGTAAGTGTATACTTTACCGTGAAGCTCCTGTTTCCGGGGAAGCCCGCGTCACCGTCGGGCAGATCGAGCGTGAAGGTCACGCTGTTGTCACCCGCTTCAGCGTTAAAAAGTCTCTTATAGAACATCTTGTCAGAGTGAAGGTTATTATCCTTCTCATTCACCGGCAGATGGAACTCTTCGCCGTCGATCACAAAAGAGGCTCCGCCGATCCTGTTGGCGTTAGGACCCACGGGCGCGCCGAAGCAGCAGGGGTTGTCCAGATAATGATCCACATCATCGTATCCGAGAACGATGTCTTTCATCTCACCGTTTCTGTCAGGAGTCTCAAGAGTCACCAGTACAGCGCCGAGATCTGTCACAGCCGCGCTCAGACGGCCCGTGCGGATCGTATAGAGGAAAACTTCCTTCCCGTCAGCGAGTCTGCCAAAAAATTCCTTACTCACACTCATCTTTCGAACCTCCTTTGATTATATAGTTTTATAATTCCCTCCTGCCTTCCAGCGCTCTTAAGAGGGTAACTTCATCAATATATTCCAGGTCTCCTCCGACAGGCACGCCGCTTGCAATGCGTGTCACCTTGATCCCTGTGGGCTTGATCAGTTTGCTGACATACATCGCCGTCGTCTCTCCCTCGAGACTCGAATTCGTGGCGATGATCACCTCGGACACGTCTTCTTCCCCAAGCCTCTTGATCAGTTCTTTCAGCCTGATGTCTCCGGGTCCGATCCCCAGCATCGGGGAGATCGCTCCGTGCAGGACATGATAGACGCCCTTGTACTTGCCTGTCTTCTCATAAGCAGCAAGGTCTCTGGAATTCTCCACTACCATAATAGTGCTGTGATCTCTGCTCGCGTTCCCGCAAATCGGACACACCTCTTCATCCGTCAGGTTCTGACACACCTTACAGTAAGTCACATGTTCCTTGGCGTTTACGATCGTGTCTGCCAGATGCTTCACTCTCTGGGGAGACATTCCGATAATATAAAAAGCGAGGCGCTGTG
>CAMKAA010000102.1 GCA_946410365.1 uncultured Lachnospiraceae bacterium
AGCACCCGGCATGAAATGCCAAATATCAGGCTGGCAACCCAGTTTGAACTTTCAAAATGAATTGCCTTTAGGGCGTGCTGCGCCCCCAGACCGGTGAAGTCTTCACATAGGTCCAGTGATAGGGAAACTCCGGATTGCGGATCCGCTCCGTCAGCAGGGAGGCTGCAAGTTTCCCGATGTCTGCGCTTGGAATTGACGCTGTGGTCAGGGAAGGCTCAACGATGGCGGCTTCCGGCGATCCGTCGAAGCCGGCGATCATTATATCATCAGGGATGGACAGCCCCTTCTTTTTGAGGGCGGTCATCAGGTGGATGCCGATATAGTCGTTGGCACAGGCAAAGGCGTCCGGCAGTTCAGGGATCTCAGAGAGCTGCTCGAGAAACCACTCCGTATCTCCGTAAAGTTCACTGTCTTCCTTCAGAATGCAAAGCGTTTTGTCGACCGACAGGCCGGCATCGCCGAGGGCCGCACAAAAGCCGACCCACCGCTCATAGAAGCTGTTGCAGTGCCCGATATCACCCACAAAGCCGAGGCGCTTTGCGCCGCCTTCGATCATGCGTTTTACGAGAGCGATCTCGCTGGAAATATTTTCCATCGAGACAAAGTCGCAGCCGATCAGGGCCTTGTTGGTCCGGGCATATCCGTCGACAAAAAGCGTCGGTTTATGCAGGGTGCAGACTGCATCGATATAGTCGCGGTCAAATAGTTCGATTCCCAGGATTCCGGTGGTCTGCTCCAGGTCAAGATGAGGGGGCAGGGTTTTCTCCTCGATTTCCTCCGGGGAAACTTTGTACATCTGCATGGTATAGCCGGCCCGGGAAATGTGGTCGGTGAAGCTTGTGATAAAGTAGGCACCAAAATTATGGCTCAGCAGCTTATTCTGCGTGAGCACCGCAATCGTCCCGCCGTACACCACGGCGGGCTCTTCTTTTGCCGGGAGCTGGTAATAACCGAGCTGCCGAGCCTTCTCAAGCACCATCTTCCTGGTTGCTTCCGGAACTTCCCCCCGCTCATTGAATATTTTGGAAACCGTATTACGTGATAATCCGCAGGCATCGGCGATGTCCTGCATGGTGATTCTCTTCATCGCCATGGCATATCCTTCCCATTGGTTTTACTGTTGTGTGTTACTTGATGATAACATGGGCGCAATAGGAAAGCAAGGTTTACAAAATGTAAACTAATTTAATGAAAAATTAAGTTTACAATAGGTTGACATAATATATGTGCAAATCTATACTAAAAAGTGTGCAAATACCAATTGTCAAGTTTACAAAATGTAAACAATGAGCAAACAGGGAGGAGACCTCAATGAAACGCAGAAGAAGCTTGATCGCGTTGCTTCTCATGCTGGCTCTTTTGGTCAGTGCTTGCAGTCAGACAGCACCGACAAAGCAAGCAGGGGAAGAAACTGCAGAAGCAGGAGCAGAAGCAGAAGCGGAAGCTGTTTCCACAGAGGAAGCAGGAGGAGATGACTATTCGGATTTGATCCAGCCTTTCCAGTCGCTGCCGGAAGACGCTGATGTACGGCCGCAGGCGGAAAACAGGGACGAAGTGACGCCGACCAAAGTGGCGACCACGATGTTCCGCGCCAAATTCGAAGGAAACGATGTCCAGGGAAGCGGCGAGGCTGTCGACGGCGTCTATCGTTTCAATGCGACGAAGACCGACGGAGAATCCTGGCATGTCAAGCTTGAATGCAACTACCCTACGGTAGCCGGACGGGATTATTTTGTGACTTACCGTTTTAACTCTAATGTTTCCGGAACGGTCAAGTTCGGTGATTTCCAGGAGTTCCAGATCCATAAGGGAGACAACAGCATCACCGGAATTATGATCGCGAACAGCGGCACGAGCTACCTTGACCTGCAGCTCGGCATGCTGCCTGCGTTTACGATCGACTTTAAAGAGATTGAGGTGGAAGAGTACGCGGACGAAGTTGAGTACGAGAACGCGCTTCCCGCCCCGATCAATTTTGAGCGGGAATCTATCGTTTATGAGAAGCACGACCAGGGCTATGCCGTGCTCCTTAACCGCAGCAGTGATACTGTGAACGTCAACTACGTCGCTTCATCTTTCGATGCCGGCGTGTGGAAATCCAGACTTTATGTCAAAACAGGCCTGTATCCGGAACTGGGTACGCGCTACCGCATCCTTGCCGATGTGATGTGCGAGGAAAGTATGCCGTTTGAGGTCCTCTTCAACAATGGAGACGAGGAAAAGGGCTACGGAGCTCTTTACGGTCAGGAGCTGACCGGCGGCGAAGTGAAAACATGCGAAGCGGTGATCAGCGGAAGCGGTGACGGCGATGAGCTGATCCTGCAGTTCTCTCTGGGCGAAGCGCCGGAGGGAAGCGTGGTGGTCATCGGCAATGTCCGCGTGGAGAAGATCAATGATCACTATACGAATGTCCTCCCCAAGGGCTTTGCATTGAATAAATCTGTCTTTACAGGAAAGACTTTTGAAGAACTTGTTCCCGATTCTTTCGACAAAATATCGCTCCCCGTCACGTTCTATTCGGGCACAGATTCGATCTATGAACAGCATGACGACGGATATGTTGTAGACGTGGAAGAGGGCGCATCGAGCGCCACAATGTTCATCCGGAAGGCACCGTCCAATCCGGGCGACCGCGGTGTGTGGAAGGCCAAACTCTATGCGGCCACAGACGCGAACCTGAAAGCCGGTACGAGCTATCTGATCAAGTATGACCTGACAGCTGCCAAAGACCAGGCTGAATACGAAGCCTGCTTCGACGGCGACACCGAGAACGCTTACGGCGCACTTTACGGCCGCAGCCTGAAAGCCGGCCAGACTGACCACGTCGAAATGTTCCTCACCCCGGATACCAACGGCGGACCTCTGACGATCCGTCTGCAGCTGGGCAAGACCGATACCGCCGCCGGCAATACTTTTACACTCAGCAATGTCAGTGTGGAATCTGTCCAGGTGGAATACAATAATGTTCTTCCGTCCGACTTCTCCTACAACACGGGCAACAGTGACCCGCAGCCGGAGACGGAGTATAAGAGCGTTCTTCCCGATGATTTCTCCTATCAGTCCGGGACAAATGTGTACGAACAGCACTCAGACGGTTATACCCAGAGTGTTTCTTCCGATGGGACCAGTGCGACCCTGAATATCACGGAGGCTCCTTCCGATGGCAGGGAAGTCTGGAAGTCCAGCATGCTGATCGATACCGGCGTCACACCGGAGGCCGGCAAGAAATATGCCGTTCTTTTCGATGTCACCGCGCAGAAGGATCAGGCGTATGAGATCTGCTTCAGCGGCGCGGAAGAAAAGACCTATGGAGCACTGTATGACCAGAATCTGACGGCAGGTATCACATCGGGAATCAACTATACCTTTATACCGGAAACTGTCGACGGATCTCTGACCCTCAAACTCCAGCTTGGCAACACCGCTGACACCGAAGGAAATAACATTACAGTGAGTAACCTTAAGATCGCTGAAATGATCAACGGGGAAGGCACTTCTGTTCTGCCTGATTCCTTTGCTTATCCTGATGTCAACGAGTCAGAGCCGGACGAAGACGGCTATGTCGAAGTGAACCTTAAGGAATTGACCGCCAGCGAGGAGCATGACGAGGACTATGTACAGTCGGTCGATGGAACGACTCTTGTGATCAATACGGTTCCGGGACCGGAAACCGGTGTGTGGAACTCGAGATTTTTCGTAGATACCGAAACAGAGCTGGAAGCAGGGACACACTACAAGGTTACAGCAAGTGTTTCTTCTGACAAGGCTTTTGATTTCGAGATCTGCTATAACAACGGCTCTGAGGAAAAAGGTTATGGCGCCCTGTACGGCCTGAGCATCTCGGCAGGCGCGGAAAAAGATTATGTCTGCGAATTTGATGTTCCCGAAGATGCATCCGCGGGTAACCTGGTTCTCCAGTTCCAGGTGGGCAAGAGCCCTGCGAACAACACCATTACAGTTGATGGTTTGAAGGTGGAAAAATTCGTCCCGGCTCATCAGGAAGAGACGATCATACCGGGAGAGTACAGTGATGTGGAGACCAGCCTCTCTGCATGGGACAGCTGTGACGATGACTATGCACAGACACGTGATGGCAGTTCTCTTACGATCACCACTGTTCCTGAATCCGGCGCCGGTGTATGGAAATCCAAGCTGTTTGTCGGAACCGGTGTGGAACTTGAAGCGGCGACAAAATACAGAGTTACAGCCGATGTTTCTTCGGATAATACTTTTGGTTTCGAAATCTGCTATAACAAAGGGTCTGAGGAAAAAGGCTATGGTGCGCTTTACGATCCTAAAGGATCAGGCTCTTATACAAGCGAGTTTACAACGGGTGATGAAGGTGCGGGCGAACTGATTCTGATGTTCCAGCTGGGATTTAGCCCCGCAGACAATACCTTCACGGTAAACAACGTGACGGTTGAGAAGTGGAATGAAGAA
>CAMKAA010000103.1 GCA_946410365.1 uncultured Lachnospiraceae bacterium
GTTTCAGGAGAAGACAGGCCTGTCTGTTCAGCTTTTCGAGTATGGTTCCGTGAAGGCCTGCAATATGGTCCAGGAGGAGAAACTCGATTGTGCGCTGGTCAATATGGACTTCTACAACATTGATCAGTTCAACTCCCATGTTATGATGGAAGACACTTATGTGTACTGTGTCGGACGCAACCACAAATATGCGGGGGAGAAAGAGGTCACTTTTGATATGCTGAGGGATGAGAAGATCATCCTCTTCAACACAGACTCCGTACAAAACGAGACAGTGACGGCGCGCTACAGGGCTATGGGACTTACGCCCAACGTTATTGCTTACACGAGCCAGCTCTATACAATTCTCAATTTCCTGCGGGGCGGAAGCTGCGGCGCGCTGCTATACTCAGTCCTGGCGGTCAATCCAAGGGACTTTGTGCAGATTCCGATTAAGCCTGAGATTACCAGTAAGTTCGGCGTCATTTGGAAGAAAGGCGTGTTTGTGCCGGAGCGCACCAACAAATTCATAGAGTATATCAAGAAGCATCAGATCATCAGATAAATCAGGTCATCAGATAAATCAGATCATCAGATGAAAGAGCCCGGGGAGATGGCAGCATTTCCCCGGGTTTTTCTCTTTTTCTTTCAGCCAGACAACATATCTGACATAGTGCACAAAACTGATTGACAGTATAAATTTTACCTATGCATATCTAAAAACACACAAATTTACTTATCACTATTCCCCATATACAATAAAGACAGATCAAATGAATCCCGGCCGGATCATCAAACTTTAGAAGCTTTTTAACCTTGCTTACGGAGGAAAGAGAAAATGAGTCCAGCCACAATTACACTGATTTTTCTGGCTTTTGCCATTGTTATGTTCGTTACGGAGAAAATTCCGCTCGGCCTCACATCCATGATCGTCTGCGTCGGCCTCTGTGTCACACGCGTTCTCGATGTCAAGACCGCATTTGCGGGCTTCATCGACTCCAACGTCATCCTGTTCGTAGCGATGTTCATCGTCGGCGGCGCGTTTTTTGAAACGGGTATGGCCAATGAGATCGGCGGCATCGTCACAAAGTTTGCCAAAACAGAGAGAAGCCTGATCGTAGCGATCATGGTCATCGTCGGTCTGATGAGCGGCGTTCTCTCCAACACGGGAACGGCAGCAGTCCTGATCCCGGTTGTGATCGGAATCGCAGCCAAGTCCGGATTCAAGCGCTCCAGACTCCTGATGCCCCTCGTATTCGCGGCGGCTATGGGCGGAAACCTCTCCCTGATCGGAGCACCCGGCAACATGATCGCCCAGTCGGCGCTTGAGCCTCTCGGATTAAAGTTCGGATTCTTCGAATACGCGATCGTAGGACTTCCGATCCTGATCTGCGGCATCATCTTCTACGCGACTATCGGTTTCAAGCTTTTGCCCAACCACGATACACCGGATGACGGAGATTCCGTATTCGATGACCAGAAAGATTTCTCAAATGTACCGCAGTGGAAGAAGACACTGTCCCTGGTCATCCTGATCCTGACACTGGCAGCCATGGTCTTCGAGGATCAGATCGGCATCAAGCTCTGTGTTTCCGGCTGCGTCGGAGCCATCCTTCTGATCGTCACAGGTGTTATCTCCGAGAAAGAGGCGCTCAAATCGATCGACCTCAAGACTATCTTCCTCTTCGGAGGCACGCTCTCTCTGGCAGCTGCTCTGCAGAGCACAGGTGCAGGTGAAATGATCGCCGGCAAAGTGATCGGTGCACTGGGATCCAATCCCTCACCCCTCCTCTTCACCTTTGTCGTATTCATCCTCTGCTGTGTGATGACCAACTTCATGTCCAACACAGCGACCACCGCTCTGATGGCTCCCATCTGCCTCTCCATCGCACAGGGCATGGGCGCGGATCCCAGAGCAGTCCTGATGGCCTGCGTCATCGGCGGCTCCTGCGCTTACGCAACACCGATCGGCATGCCCGCCAACACCATGGTCGTAGGCGCCGGCAACTACAAGTTCATCGATTACGTGAAATCCGGTCTACCGCTGATCGTCATCGCGACTGTTGTAAGCATGATCATTCTTCCGATCGCATTCCCCTTCTACCCGGGCTGATGCGGACGGATTGAGATATCAAAATATAGAAACTGTCAATTATACCTTCAACGAAAAAACACTCATAACATATGAAAGGAGATTCTCATGTCACACGAAGCACAGGTAAAGAAACTCAAGGACATTATGGCGCAGTTTGTAGGATTCACCGGCATCAAGCTCCCCGACGACGTCATCGCCAAGCTCCAGGAGCTCAGTGAGAAGGAGACTTCCCCGATGGCAAAGGTCATCTATGAGACCATGTTCCGCAATCAGGAACTGGCTGTAAAACTGAACCGCCCTTCCTGCCAGGATACAGGTGTCCTGCAGTTCTGGGTAAAATGCGGCACACAGTTCCCTTACATCGATGATCTGGAAGTCCTTCTCAAGGAAGCCGTTATGCAGGCTACAATTGATACTCCTCTTCGCCACAATTCCGTGCAGACTTTTGACGAGTACAACACAGGCAAAAATGTCGGCAAGGGTACACCTACTGTCTGGTGGGACATCGTTCCTCACTCCGACAAGTGTGAGATCTACACATATATGGCAGGCGGCGGATGCACGCTTCCCGGCAACGCAACTGTTCTGATGCCCGGTGAAGGCTATGAAGGTGTTACAAAGTTTGTCCTCGACAGAATGACCACATACGGACTCAATGCATGTCCGCCTCTGCTGGTTGGCGTAGGCGTAGGTACTTCCGTAGAGACCGCAGCGCTCAACTCCAAGAAGGCTCTGATGCGTCCTATCGGATCCCACAATGACAATGCTAACGCTGCCAAGATGGAGAAGCTCCTTGAGGACGGCATCAACGCGATCGGACTCGGTCCTCAGGGTATGGGCGGCAACTACTCAGTTATGGGCGTCAACATCGAGAATACAGCCCGTCATCCTTCCGCGATCGGCGTCGCAGTAAACGTCGGATGCTGGAGCCACAGAAGAGGCCATATCGTTTTTGACAAGGACCTCAACTTCACCGTAGATACGCACACAGGATTTGCATACAAAGAGAAATAAGAATCACCGGGCAGAACAAAGAGCCGAAGTATTCAGACACAGATTTGAAGTTAGAAATACTCAGAGACAGATATAAACTCAGGAAGGAGTGTACGAAAATGGCAGTAGAAATCAGAGACGGCAAGAAGATCCTGGTCACCCCCATATCCGCGGAGGACCTCAAAGATATCCATATCGGCGACATCATTTACCTGACAGGTGACCTCACAACCTGCCGCGACGTGGCTCACCGCCGCGTTGTTGAGGAGGGGCGCGAGATTCCCGTAGATGTCAGGGATGCGGCGATCCTGCACGCAGGCCCCATCATCCGCCCTCTGGGAGATGACAAATATGAGATGGTTTCCGTAGGACCGACAACCTCCATGCGTATGGAGAAGTTCGAATATGAATTCGTCAAGATCACCGGCGTCCGCGTCATCCTCGGCAAGGGCGGCATGAAAGAAAACACAGAGCGCGCATGCAAAGACTTCGGCGCGATCCACTGCGTATTCCCCGCCGGCAACGCTGTAGTTGCGGCAACGGAAGTAGAAGAGATCGTAGAAGCGCAGTGGAAAGACCTCGGAATGCCCGAGACCCTTTGGCACAGCCACGTAAAGGAGTTCGGTCCTCTCATCGTTTCCATTGACTCCTACGGAAGAAATTACTTCGAGGAGAAGAAAGTGGAGTATAATCGTAAGAAAGACGAGCAGGTAGAGCTGATCAGCAAGCAGGTCGGATTTATTAAATAAGTCGATTCGAAGGAGGATATCATGAAGGAATACCAGATCGCAGTCGTTGCGGGGGACGGAATCGGACCGGAAGTCATGGCGGAGTGCAAAAAAGTGCTGAATGCCGCGGCATCACTCGACGGAAGTTTCCGGTTTTCCTTCACGGATTTCCCCTGGGGATGCGAGTATTATCTGAAGACCGGACAGATGATGCCGGAGGACGGAATTGAGATTTTGGCAAAATATGACGCGATCCTTCTGGGAGCAGTCGGTTATCCGGGAGTTCCGGACAATGTCTCTCTGCGGGGGCTTCTGATCAGGATCCGTCACGATTTTGACCAGTATATAAACCTGAGACCGGTTAAGCTCCTGAAGGGAGCGCAGTGCCCGCTGAAAGATGTGAAGGAAGAAGAGATCAATATGACCTTCATCCGGGAGAACACGGAAGGCGAGTACTCCGGGCAGGGCGCGTGGCTCTACAAAGGGCAGCCTAATGAGGTAGTCATCCAGGACAGCGTTTTCTCGCGCACGGGCACGGAGCGTGTCATAAGGTACGCGTATGAGCTGGCGAGGAAGGAGCACAAGACACTTACCAGTGTCAGCAAGGCAAATGCGCTCAACTACTCGATGGTCTTCTGGGACAGC
>CAMKAA010000104.1 GCA_946410365.1 uncultured Lachnospiraceae bacterium
GCTGTCATCCCGTTTATGCCAAGCGCGCCGGTCCAAAGGCACCCGTCGATCCCGTATTCCTCCACAAACCCCATCTCCATGGGATTTTCGGTGTTGAGCACCACGATCACCTGCTCAAAGTGCTCCTTCACATAAGCCAGCAGTTCCCTCTCCTCCTGCGTCAGCTGTAAAGCCTTCGCTCCGGTCATCGCCGGCTCGCCGCTTTCTTCCGCTTCCGCATAGGCGGGCTCATACAGATCTGTCAGGCCTGCTCCGCGGCTGATCACGACCAGTGCGGCCTCTGAGTACTCCTCCATGCTCTTCTCCACGCTCCCCGAGAAGGAATTTCGTCCTCCTCTCTGCGTGAAGTTCCACAGTTTTTCATTGACGCGGATCTTTTCCGCCTCCAGCGCGTCCTTCAAAGTGACGGAAGAAGCCGCCGCGTTCTCATCGAAGTAAACCGGACTCACCGCTCCTTTCCCGAAAACGCTGACCATTGCCCCCTTGCGAAGCGGAAGCACATCATTATTGTTGAGCAGCAGAACGATCCCCTCTCTCTGGATCCTCTTCGCCAGCTCTGCGCTGTCCGTCCGCAGTTCCGCCGCGTCCTCGTACTCTGTTTCAAAATATTGCGGGCCTTCCTCTCCCGCCGCCTCATAGTTGCTCTGGCCAAGCGCGAGTCGGATCGCCTGCTCGTTATCCGAAGTGACTCTGATTCCGGCAAAGACAGCGGCGAGAAGCACTACTGCCAGCACTATGCCTGTAACGCTGTTTCTGCGAAGACGCCCGATCCTGCTGCGCATCCTGCGCAGGCGCTGTTCCGCCTTTGCGGAGGCCGCAGGCACAGTTCCGGGGGTTTTCTCTATTCTGTTCGGTCCTGAATTGCCTTCTCTTATATTCTTCATAGAGTATCCGGTCAGCTCCTTCTGTTCTTCAATATGTATTTATTGTAATACGAAAACGGTCTTTTTTCTTCATAAATATACTACACTTCCCTCGCCGGCCCTGAGGCATGTTATAATACAGAGCAGATCATTTTTTAAAAGGAGAATACGATGATTTACTGCGTGGAAGACGACAACAGCATCAGGGACCTGATGATCTATACACTGACCATCGCCGGCTTTGAGGCGAAAGGCTTTGCGGACAGCGCCTCTTTCTGGAAAGAAATGCAGACGGGGCGCCCCGAACTGGTCCTTTTGGACATCATGCTCCCCGGCGAAGACGGGATCTCGATCCTCAAAAAGCTGCGGTCCTCCCCTACGACAGCAGCCCTTCCGGTCATCATGGCCACCGCCAAAGGAAGCGAATATGACAGGGTCATCGGCCTTGATCTTGGCGCCGACGATTATCTGTGCAAGCCCTTCGGCATGATGGAGATGGTCTCCCGGATCAGGGCCGTTCTCCGCCGCACATCGATGAGCGAGCACAAGAACTATCTCTCCTACGGGGCGATCACTATGGACCAGTCCAGGCATGTAGTCCTTGTGGATGGGCGCGAAGTCTCCCTCACCCTCAAGGAATATGACCTCCTTAAGCTCCTTTTGGAACACATCGGCCAGGTATTTACCCGCGACCAGCTCCTGTCCTCTGTCTGGGATCAGGATTATTCCGGCGAGACAAGGACTGTTGACGTGCACGTCGGCACTCTGCGCACCAAACTCGGCGAGAGCGGCGAGGCGATCCGTACTGTCCGCGGCGTCGGCTACCGGCTCGGATGATCATCAGGAAGAGCAGGTAACACTTTATGCGCGGCAAAATATTCCGTTCCATCTGGTTCGTTCTTCTCGCCACTCTGACCGTATCTTTCGGCCTCACCGCGGTATTTCTGTACGATCACTTCACAAATGAACAGCTCGAACAGCTGCGGGGTGAGACCAAGCTGGTCTCTCAGGCTGTTACCCTCAACGGGCAGGACTATTTTGACCGGTTGGGCAGCACGGACTTCCGCATCACCTGGATCACCTCCGACGGAACCATCCTGTACGACAACGAGGCAGACTCCCACTTCATGCCCAACCATCTGGAGAGGGAGGAGATCCGCGAGGCGCTCGAAAGCGGTTACGGAGAGAGCAGCCGCTATTCATCCACCCTTTTCGAGAGGCAGCTGTACACGGCTCAAAGACTTCCCGACGGGACGGTCCTGCGCCTTTCGATCACACAGGCGACGATCTGGACTCTGTTTCTTCATTTTATACTGCCCCTTGCCCTGAGCATCCCGGTGCTCCTTACGATCTCTCTTCTTCTGGCTTCCCGCCTTTCTGAGCGTATAGTCCAGCCCATCAACGAGCTGAATCTCGATTCTCCTCTTGAAAATGCCGACCAGGAGGCTTATGAGGAGATCCTGCCGCTCCTGCGGCGTCTTGATGACCAGCACCGGCAGATTGCCCGGGACCGGGAAGAACTGGAAAAGACCTCTCTGATCCGAGAGGAATTCACCGCCAACGCCTCTCACGAACTCAAGACCCCTCTGCATGTCATTTCCGGTTACGCGGAACTGCTTGAGAGCGGCATGGTCTCTTCCGAGCAGTCCCGCCGCCTCTTCGCGGGCAAGATCAGAGCGGAATCCCAGCGAATGTCCAAACTCGTTGAGGACATCATAGACCTGTCCCAGCTTGATGGCGGAGGCACCGGAATGACCAGAGAATTCACAGATCTCTACCGGATCGCGGTCAACGCGGCAGAAAGCCTGATGGCTGCCGCATCTGACGCAGGCGTGACCCTGAAGGTCGAGGGAGAGAGCGCTGTCATGTACGGCGTTCCCCAGGTTCTGTACAGCATCATCTACAACCTGTGCAGCAACGCTATTCACTATAGCAACAAAGGAGGTAATGTCCTCGTGACCGTCCACGACTTTCATGACAGGGCAGAACTCATTGTCGCGGACAACGGGATCGGTATTCCCGCCGAAGACCTGGACAGGATCTTCGAGCGTTTCTACCGGGTTGACAAGAGCCGTTCCAAGGAAGTGGGCGGCACCGGACTGGGCCTTTCCATTGTCAAACACGCTGCCATGGTCCACGGCGCGCAGGTCAGTGTCACAAGTGAGCTCGGCAAAGGCTCTGTTTTCACGGTCTCTTTCCCCAAACAAGCGTAAATATGTACAATAACTCCACCAAATTTCGGTTTTACATAAATTTTACATAGCAATTCCCCCTAATTTGATTTACATCCTTTAAAATGGAATTGCAACGCGCACTTTGAAAGGAGAAATTCCATGTCAATCTACGATATTTTCATACTGTTGGGCGGCGTCGGCCTGTTCCTCTACGGTATGACGATCATGTCAAGCGGCCTTAAGAACGCCTGCGGCGACAATCTTAAGGTCATTTTGGGAAAAGCGACCAAGAACAAGGTCACTTCTATTCTGGCAGGTATTGCCGTCACGATCTTCGTGCAGAGTTCCTCTGCCACGGATGTTATGGTCATCGGCTTCGTCACATCCGGCCTGATGACCCTGAGCCAGGCGATCGGCGTCATCATGGGCGCCAACATCGGAACGACCGTGACCGCACAGATCACCGCTTTCAACATCGGCGCTTATGCGCCCATGATCCTTTTCCTCGGTGCGGTGATGAACCTGTTCCTCAAGAACCGGACTCTCAAGGAAGTCGGATCCGTTATCCTCGGATTCGGTATGCTCTTCCAGGGCATCACCCTCATGAAGTCCGCGATCGCGCCTCTCGCAGAGACCGCCGCGTTCCGCGCGCTTCTCACATCGCTGGAGAACCCGATCCTGACTGTTCTGTTCGGTATCGCCTTCACGGCGCTGCTGCAGAGCTCATCTTCGGCAACGGTTATCTTCCAGGCCTTTGCAGTGCAGAACATCATCAGCTACCAGACCGCGGTATACCTGGTCATCGGCGCGGCTGTCGGTTCTGTCATGCCCAACCTTCTGGCAGGCCTTACAGCTAACCGCAACGGCAAGCGCTGTGCAGTGCTGAACCTTCTGTTCAACTCCCTGAGGGCTATACTGATTCTGGTCCTGATCACGGTCTTCCCGCAGATCCTGACCTTTATTCAGAACCTTTCTCCGGGCAATGTCGCAAGACAGATCGCGAACACGCACACCTGCTTCGCGATCCTCGCAGTACTTGTTCTTGCGCCCGTGTCGGAATTCATCGTGAAACTGGCCGGCAAGCTCATTCCCCCTTCCGAGGAAGAGACCAGAAGAGGCGAGGACCAGAGGCTCGTTTACCTCAACAATACCTCTCAGATCCCTGCGGTCATCGCTATGGATCAGGCGCACCGCGAGATCTGCAGAATGGCTCACTTCGCCATCGACAACCTGCAGTATTCCATCGACTGCTTCTTTGAACACGATGCCAGGAAGGGTCAGATGGCACTTCAGGGCGAAGAGACCGTCGACTACCTGACCGGCGCAATCCTCGGAAAGCTCGTGGAGCTCCGCTCCCTCGACCTTTCTCCCAAACACCTGAACAAGCTCTACAGAT
>CAMKAA010000105.1 GCA_946410365.1 uncultured Lachnospiraceae bacterium
GTCTTGAACATCAGGTTGAACTGACGGATGTCTGTCCAGTGGAACTTGCCGCAGCTGGGGCAGGGAACGGCGAACTTGTTGATAAAGCCCATCATCTCGTCGCTGGTCCAGCCGTCGACGCTGCCGTCCAGAGTCATCTCGTGCTCTGCCGCGTAGTCCTCGATCAGCTTGTCGGCACGGAATCTCTCGCCGCAGGCTTTGCAGTCCATGAGCGGATCGGAAAAGCTTGCAAGGTGTCCGCTGGCCACCCATGTCTGGGGGTTCATCAGGATCGCGCAGTCAACGCCTACGTTCTCAGGGCTCTCCTGTACAAATTTCTGCCACCAGGCCTTCTTGACGTTGTTCTTGAGTTCGACGCCCAGATTGCCGTAGTCCCATGTGTTGGCCAGTCCGCCGTAGATCTGGGAACCGGGGTAGATGAATCCTCTGGCATTACACAGCGCCACGATCTTATCCATTGTCTTTTCCATTAACTCTCGTGCTCCTTTTATTTTTTTGTTATTGTTCAGCACCCCGTGCTGAATTTGTTTCAATCATCGACGTTTAATTATAAGGCAGTAAAGCCTGTTTTGCAACGCAGAATCCCTCTTAAGGCGCATTTAAAGCCTTTTACGCGAGGACCTGAAGGATCTCGAGGCTCGAAAACTTGTGATCCCATGTGCGTCTGCGGAGCCAGTTCGCGTACGTTTCCAGCTCTGCGAGCACTTCCGGCTTTACGGAAAAAGTGTAGACTTTGGCCGGCGGTGTCCTGTAAAGGAAGTCGAGCGCGTAGAGGGAAGCGTCCAGATACTTCTCGCCGCGCCTGGGCCCCGGGTATTCTCCCTCAAGCATGACCGCTTTGATCTCAAATACAGCCCTCACCAGACGGTTGTCAAACGCTTCCGACTCCAGGGCCCGAAGGCTCTGATAGGCCAGCATTAAAAGCGCGGTCTCATCGTTGTTTTCCCTTGTGATATACTGCAGGACCTCCATAAAGTATGATCCGTAGCAGGCCGATGTGATGTCAGACCGCAGTTTTTCGAAATAATTGTCGACCCTGGCCTCGAAGATCTGATAGGCGCTCTTTCCCTGCCTGATCTTAAATGTGCCGAAGACGAAGGGGGAAGCTGCCGCCATCACAGGACTGCCGGGCCTTCTGGCCCCTCTGGCAAAGCCCGAAATCCGGCCTCTTTCCCTTGTCAGGATCTCCACTCTTCTGTCATATTCCCCTGCGGGGACACTGGTCAATACCAGTCCTGTCACTTCAATATCTGCGTTCATTTTCAAACAGCTTATTTATACTTGCGCATATCGTAGCCGAAGGACTTCATCTGCTGCTCGTTGTCCTTCCAGTCCCTGCGGACCTTGACCCAGAGTTTAAGGTTTACCTTGCACTGCAGCATGTTCTCGATATCCGTCCTCGCCGCCGTACCGATCTTTTTGAGCATAGAGCCCTGCTTACCGATCACGATCAGTTTGTGGCTCTCCCGCTCACAGATGATGGAGGCGTCGATATCGCAGATCTCGGTCCCGTCTTTTCTCTTGCGGTATTTCATGCTGTCGATCGTAACGGCAATACCGTGAGGGACTTCTTCCTGCAGAAGGCGCAGCGCTTTCTCGCGCACGATCTCGCCCGCGATTTCACGCTCTGTCTCCGTTGTGACCTGTTCTTCATCGTAGAAGGGTTCCCCCTCGGGGAGCAGCTCAAAAAGGCTGCTTAACAGGTCTTCCGTGCCGCTTCCGGTCCTTGCGCTGACCGGGATGATCGCTTTGAGGTTGGATGTAAGAGGGGCTTTCCCGGCCTCCTCTCTCTCCTCATTCTGCGCTTTTACTGCCTCGTCATAAGCCTTCTGGTAAACAGCGATGACCGGCAGGATTTCCGCTTTTTTGACAGAATCGATCTTGTTTATGAGGATCAGGACAGGAGTTTTAACAGCCGCAAGCTGTCCGATGATGCTCTTGTCCTCCTCACTCATTTTTGCCTTGGGCTCCACCAGCCACAGGACCACGTCCACTTCTTTGAGCGTGCTCTGGGCCGCTTTCACCATGTACTCGCCCATCTTGGTCTTTGTGCGGTGAATGCCGGGCGTATCGAGGAACACGACCTGTCCGCGCTCCTCTGTCAAAATAGTGCGGACCTGCGTCCTCGTAGTCTGCGGCTTATAGGAGGTGATCGCGATCTTTTGCCCGATCAGACGGTTCATCAGCGTGGACTTGCCCACGTTGGGCTTTCCTATGATCGTGGCGAATCCCGCCTTCTTTCCGGTCTTTTCCTGTGTCGTCATTTCTTTGTTCTCTGCCATGCAGTAATACCTTTGCCTTTTTCTCTATGTGATCATCCTTCAGGATCACTGAAGTTTTTCCATTCTCTCGAATCGATCAGACTCCGCCTTGAGCTTCTCCGCGCTGCCGACGACACAGAGAGCGTCCTCGCTGAGGAAAGCCTCGATGTGCGCGGCCAGTGCCCGGATATCCTCCGGTTTGCAGTCAAGAAGCTGATCGCGCTCCTTCTGCATCTTCTTTTCGTCAAAACCCGTCATGTAACCGGCGAGGGAATACTTGCCGTACGTCGCCGGGGACATCGGATGGTCCAGCGCGCTGACAGCGCCGATGATATACTTGGTCATCGTGCGCTCATCCGCCTCGAACCCTCTGATATAGTCCGGCGCCTCTTCAAAGGTGCGGATCGTCTGTGCCAGATGAGGGTCCCTGTAAGATACGAAGTAAGCGCTTCCGTCTCTGGAGAAACTGCTCATGCAGCCGTAGGCGCCGCCCTTGACTCTGACATTCTGCCAGAGATAATCGTATCCCAGGATCACGCGCAGCACACGAAGAGCTCCTGTGTACTCACAGCCCTTGCTGCCGTAATTGCCGGCTCTGCAGACATACTGCACCTGGCCTGCCGTCGTGAATCCTTCCTTCACTTTGACAGGTTTGACGCGGAAAGCCCCGCCGTATTCCTTAAGGTCCTCTTCCGGAGTTTTCCCCTGCGGGAATGTGCCGGCAAGGGCACCGGTTCCACGGCAGATCTCTTCAAGGCTGCTCTCATCCGCAGTGCAGTCCAGCATCAGACGATCAGCCCGGAAAATATAGCGCGCCATCTCTTCCATCACCTTAAGGAACTCATCCGCCTCTCCCTTTTCCAGAAGCCCACAGACCTCATCGAGCGTGTGATAAGCATTTACACCGTTCACACTGTCCATGATCAGAGCAGTCTCAGAGAATCCCGCCGATGCCCTGACGGCCGCCGTGGCGTGACCGGAAGCCGGAAGATCCGCTCTCATAGCTGCTCTCTCTTCCTCCAGTACCTCGAGGATCCGGTCTTTGCTGTTCCATTTGGTGGTGGTGAGGATCTCACCGACAAGTCTCATGGCGTGTTCCAGATTGCCGTGAAGCACCTTGCAGTTGACTTCCGCCATCATTCTGTATTTTGACGGATCTCCGTTCTGCGTATAGACGCTGACGGTCGTCCCGATGCCGCCTGTATAGATATTGATCTCCTGGTCCAGCTCCGCGTAGCTGAAGTGCTCCGTGTCCAGAACGCCAACAAGAGTCTTGAAGATTCCCAGATAGGGGAAGAACTTCTGCGGAAGCTTCGAGATATCGAACATAAAGGTCAGATAGTCGATCCCGGAAGTTCCCAGAGGATGCGCGATGACCTTCGTCTCCAGCACTTTCTCACCGCCGCGGATCGTGTCCGCGGTCGTCAGGCGGTTGATGAAAGGCCTGATCTCTCTGGTGAGGTCCCCTCTTGTCAGCATGGGGATCTTCTGAAGGTCCTCGGCGGAATTGGGTGTCTCCTGCCACTGCCGGAGCGCGGCCAGATCGTCGACGATCTGCTGCCTCTCGTCAACCGTGAGACTCCCGGCATAAACTTCCATCTTCTGCCTGAGTTCCTCTGCCATCTTCTCAGTGAGTCCTACCTCGGGCGTCATCACAACGACCGCCTTGTGAGGATTTTCCAGGAAATGTTTACGGATCAGTTCTTCAAAATATCCCTTGTCCATCTTTTCCCGAAGGGAAGCAAATGCTTCTCCGAGTTCGAGGTTAATAAAGGGTGTCTCCTCGTTGTAGAGCCATGTGTCGAGCGCCCCGAGACCGTAGATCAGTCCCTTGGGATAATAGCCGGCATTGGCCTCTCTGTATTTGAATTCGAAACGGTTGATACTCGCCAGAAGCGCGCGCTGGTCAAGACCCTTGTCCGCGATCTCTCTGAGCGTGTCCTCAATGGTCTTTACAAACTCTTCTTTCCTGTCGGGGTCCGTATACTTGGATGTAACGGTATAGCTGGGCTGTCTGATGCCAAGTTCCAGCAGGGAATAGACGTCCTCGCCGATTCCCTTGTCCCTCAGCGCTTTTTTGACAGGGGCGCCTTCCGCGTCGCAGAGCATGTAGTCGATGATCTT
>CAMKAA010000106.1 GCA_946410365.1 uncultured Lachnospiraceae bacterium
TCTTCAGGCTTTCCTTCTTCCACGATGTAGCCGCCGTCCATGAAGATCACGCGGTCCGCCACGTCTCTTGCGAAGGCCATCTCGTGAGTGACGATAACCATGGTCATGTGCTCCTGTGCCAGCTGGCGGATGACCTTGAGGATCTCGCCTGTCAGCTCCGGATCCAGCGCCGAGGTCGGCTCGTCAAAAAAGAGAATGTCCGGGTTCATGCACAGAGCCCTTGCGATGGCGACACGCTGCTGCTGTCCGCCGGAGAGCTGCTGGGGATAGTAATTCTCCTTGCCTTCCAGACCCATCTTCACTAACAGTTCCCTTGCCTCTTTTTTGACTTCAGAGGCGTTTCTCCTCTGCACGCAGATCGGCGCGTCGATGAGATTCTTGAGCACACTGTAGTGCGGGAAGAGGTTGAACTGCTGGAACACAAGGCCGAAATAGCTCTTGATCTTCCTGAGTTCTGACGATGAGGCGTAGACGCTTTTTCCTTCCGCGTCATTGTGCGCTGCCACTTCGCCCAAATAGCTCAGTTCGCCGCTGTCCATGGTCTCGAGCATAGTGGCGCAGCGAAGGAGCGTGGATTTGCCGCTTCCGGAAGGGCCGATGATCGCCACGACCTCGCCCTCCTCGACGGAGACGGAAATATCATTGAGAACCTTCAGGTCGCCGAAGGATTTGCTCACATTTTTGATCTCAAATAAGCTCATATCTTCCCTCCGTCAATTATAATAGCTCAGCCGCTTCTCAATGTAGTTCATGACAAGCGTAACCGCGAGGTTGAAGAAGTAATAGAACACGCCCGCCACGAACAGGGGCATCAGACTGGACATAGCCGCAGATACCTGCTTGGCGTAAGTGAACATCTCCTGATAGGCAAGCACGAAGGCAAGGGAGGTGTCCTTGACCAGTGTGATGACTTCATTAGTGACCGGTGGAATAGTCCGCTTGACCATCTGCGGGAAAATGATCTTTATGAAGGTCTGTGTCTTAGTATAACCGAGTACCGTAGCTGCTTCTGTCTGTCCCACAGGAATGCTCTGGATACCGGCGCGGAAGATCTCCGCAAAATAGGCGGCGTAGTTGATCGAGAAGCCGATCAGCGTCGCGTACAGTCTCCATGCGGTCGAAAGCTTGAGTCCGAATACATAATAGGGACCGTAGAACACTACGATCAGCTGCAGCATCAGGGGTGTTCCACGAAGTATGGATATGATTCCCTGGATCAAAATAGAGAGCGGCTTGAACTTACTCATCCGTCCCAGCGCCACCAGTATTCCCAGAGGCATCGAGAATAGCAGAGTACAGAAAAATATGATCAGCGTTGATCCGAAACCGGACCCGATCTGAGAAATGACAGTCAAAAGGCTCATAAATCCCCCTTAGCTTGTGATAACAAAGACCGCCTGCGCTCCGTCCCGGAGCCCAGGCGATCAAAATGAACTAATCCGTTATGACCGGTCTTCCTTCCCGATCACTCAGTAATGAGCATATCCGGAAGATTGTCGTCCGCGTATTTCTCGGCGACCTTCATGACTGTGCCGTCCGCAAGCATCTCGTCATAAGTCTCCTGGACCTGGTCCCTGAGAGCTTCGTTTCCGAGCTTGAATGCGATCGCGTACTGCTCTGTCGAGATGGGCTCCTCCAGAATACGGAAAGTATCGGGGTTGTTTCTCATCTGATAACGGGCAACGCCGATATCAACCGCAACTGCGTCAACCGCGCCGGTCTTCATATCCGTGAAGCAGGTGTTATAGCTGGGATTTCTCTGAAGGTCCGCGAACGTACCTGCGAGTGATGCGAGTTCGTCGCTATTGAGAGCAGTCTCCGCAGAAGAGTCGCTCTGAACGATAACTACCTTGCCGGCGAGATCTGCCGGTGTCTGGATATCGGAATCAGCCAGAACCGCAATAACAATGCTGTTATTTACATAAGGCTTGCTCCATGTATAAGCTGCTTCGCGGCCTGTGTAAGTCATGCCGTTCCAGATGCAGTCGATGGTGCCGCTGTCGATCTCGGCGTCCTTGTTGTCCCAGTTGATGGGCTGCTTAACCAGGGTCCAGCCGCGGCGCTTGCAGAGTTCTTCCGCCAGTTCAAGGTCAAAACCTGTATAGTCGCCGGTCGCCTCATCGAGATAACCGTAAGGCGGATACTCAGCGTCGAATCCTACTACGAAAGTGGAATCGTCATCAGCTGCTGCCTCTGCTGCCGGTGCCTCTGCTGCGGGCTCTGCCGCTGCAGCCTCTTCTGCTGCGGGTGCTGCTGCCGCATCATTACTGCTTGAAGATGCTCCTGATGAGCCTCCGCATGCCGCGAGTGAGATAGCCATCACACCTGTAAGGAGCATAGCTGCAAACTTCTTCATCATTTCTAAATCCTCCCAAACTGTAGAATATAGTTTCCGCGGCGGGAAGTCCCTGGCCTGCGGCCGGCACTTGAATGTGTCAGTGAGATAACGAATTAAAGCGCCGAATACTGTAGTATATTATCACGCTAAAGTATGTTTGTAAACACTGTAGGAGAACCTTATTGCCAAAATCAGCCCCAAAAAAGCGGCAGCAGGAAGGATCCCGCTGCTGTAGAGATGGACCATCAGATTTGAGCTGACAAGGACCCTGCAGCCATTCCCGCTGCTCCGGTTGCCCGCTCTGTCTGTCGCAGCAACTCTCAGCGTCTGCCATTCGCTCCGGGCAGGAATCTCGAATGGAACTTCCCCTCCGTTTTCGTCCATAATCATATGAAGTTCCTCCCCCATTAGTTGATGCTTCTCAAGAACAGCGCCCTGATCGTCCGTGATCTCAATCTCTATTCCACTCAGTTCCATGTTGTCTGAAGGGACAAGGCGCAGAGGCACACTGTCTGCTATGAATTTACTCTGTTCCGTGTCCACACCGGTGATCCGCACCGCCGGCGGTGTCCTGTCCACCGCCCAGGAAGGGCTGCAACCGGCACCGGTAGTAAACCTCCCTGCACTGCTGTTATGATTACCGCTCCCGTCCTCGGACTCAAGAAGAATGCTGTATCTCCCTTCTTTGCTGAATGCCGACGGAAAGATCCTGTAGACATACTTCATTCCCGAAACTCCGGTCTCCTCCTCAACGTTGTAGTCCTTTCCCTCCTCCAGGACTGAACCGTTTCCATTTCGAAAGAGCGTGATCTCCCTCTCCGTCAGAGGCGAGATATTGTACTCGGCAATGACCAGGGGATTCTCCGCCTCTGTGCAAACAGTTCCTATCATCTCCAAAGTCTTCTCATCCTCCGAAATGTCGTAGAGGGATCCGAATCTGTTGACGCACAGATTTCTTCTGACTATCGTCCGATTTCCCGCGAGGTCGCAGGCTGTCCCCGTGAGCACGCAGATCCCGTCCTCTGCTCTCTCCTCCGGCAGATCCGGCAGCACAATCCGAACTGAAAGCCCACCGCCCCTGCACTCTATGGTTCTGCCGCCCGCAGTCAGGTTGTTCCACTTTGCGCATAGCGATCCCGGAGCCATGTTCGGTTCTTCGCAGCAGAGTGCGGGCGAGATCTCTGCTCCGTAAGCCCCCATCTCCTGCACCGTACTCCCGTCAAAATACAG
Source organism: uncultured Lachnospiraceae bacterium (assembly GCA_946410365.1). The sequence continues at coordinate 3,569 of CAMKAA010000106.1, forward strand.
TTTCGGCGCAGTCCGATCAATAATAAACGGCTCTTCGAATAGCGGGACTGCCGTATTCCCCGCAAGGTCCATGCACAGGCAATTCAGGGCCCACTCTCCCTCTTCCGTGAAGGGAATCTCTGCTTCATAGACAGGGATTACCCCTGCTATCCTGTCGTCCCGCACTTCCGATACTTTGCGGAAGGATCTGGCGAAAGGCAGTATTTTGACATAGCTGTCGTCAAAGGACAAGTCCGTAACGCGGACAGTCGCGCGTCTGGCCCCGTTGTAATAGTTTCCGTTTCGCGCGTCCGTGTTATCCCACATTATCTCGAGCAGAGGGGGCATCCGGTCGATCGTGAATTCCTGCGGAGCCTCGCCGGTATAACTGACTGCAGCCGCATTCCCCAGAGCGTCCGTTCCGGTCACATCCAGCGTGTAGGAGCCGTCCATGGGGAAGCGCAGTTCCATGATCCAGGTCTCCGGATCGCCCGACGGTCCCTGCTTCCACTCCCCCGGCACAGCTCCCGGCGCCTTCACCTGCAGCTTTCCCATGTCGAAATTCCGCTCGCGCACAGCCACCGCCGCAGTCCTTGTCCGGTCAAAATATCGCCCGTTCTTCACCTCATTGTTATCGAAGCTCACCTTCACTTCGGGTCCCGCTGTGTCAATTCCGAACCTGCGAATGCCTTCATCCCCGGGATCCGACGAATTTCCCGCGTTGTCACGTGCGGTAACAGTCACCTCGATATCGTTGCTGTCCCATTCCCCGCCGGACGGGACCGAAATCTCGCCATGAAATCTGTAAACGAGGTCCC
>CAMKAA010000107.1 GCA_946410365.1 uncultured Lachnospiraceae bacterium
GTGAATTTTCCGGCGTAAAAACACCGCCATTCCGGCGAAGCGGAAACCGCGAGTCCGGTCGATATGTTTTTTGCAACCCCCTTTTGGAGAAAGTTGCAGAGTAAAAATGGAGAATGTTGCATCGCCAAAATGGCGATTGTTGCAGGGTTCCAATAGATGCTCCTACAGTACCGGGAGCCCCGGCGCGATGGCCGCGCTCCTATGAAGCCAGCCAATCACGCCAGACAGGACTGATCCTTGAATCATGGACAGGAAAATCCCGGTTTTGATAAGATCTGCATCACAGACAAAACAACAGTTACATAACAAGCCTCGGAAGCGGTTCGTCCGGTGACTGTTCCTCATGGGCACACCTCCTGAAAAGGGTGAATTCTTCATCCAGCCCTTTCCAGCTGATATATTCACTCAGGTAACGATTCTCACGCTCAAGGTACCGTGTTTCCTCAAGAGAATGGCTTAGATAATCAGAAGCCTCTTCGAACCTCTCCTTCCATTCTTCGGCGGTCAGCGTCTGCTCTTTGAAAACTTTTCTTCTGGACATACCTTTATGCCTCCCCTGACTGGCTTGAGCGGATCATGCGCTCGTTCATGCTGGATTCCCTGATACGGTTGTTTCCGCCGGGGAAAAGGATCAGTTCAACATGATGCGTCAGCCTGCCGATCAGGGCAGTCGTCATCCTGGCGTCATAAAGGACATTCACCCACTGTGAGAATTCAAGGTTCGTATTGAGGATCACCGGCTTCTGTTCGTGGATCGAGGACAGGTAATCGAAGAGCAGTTCAGAGCCGGCCCTGTCGTAGGGGACATATCCGAATTCATCCAGTATGAGGATCTGCGCAGCAGACAGCTTTTTGATGAACTGCGTCAGTGTCCCCTTCTGCTTCGCCTCAGAGAACTGGTTGATGAGCGCTGCCGTACGGAAAAACTTCACGGGGATCCCGTTCCTGCAGGCTGCCATCCCGATCAGGATCGACAGCATGGTCTTCCCGGTGCCGGTCCCGCCATACATGATGACATTCTTCCCGGCATGGTAAAAATCCAGCTGGAGAAGACTTTCGAAACTGACACCTTCCGGAAAGTCGACCTCTCCCGTGTGGTACTGCTCCTTTGTATACCTGCGCGGGAATCCTGCCGCGTTCATATATTTCGTAAGGCGTGTCTGGCGGCGGCACTCAACTTCCGCGCACAAAAGGTTGTAGAGGTATTCCTGGTTCGTATCTCCCTCCTGGGTCATGGCCCTTTCGGCAAGCGTTGACGATAACCGCAGTTTCTTGCAGCAGGCGGCGATCCTCTTTTGCAGGTCATCCATTCACCACACCCCCTTTCAATGCGGAGTCAAGCACAGAAAGGTCCGTATTCAGGCGGATGATACGCCCGAGGGATATATCCGCTTTTGTTTCAAGCGGAGGCAGTGCCGGGACATCAGCATACAGCCGCCTGTAGAGGTTCTTCAGGCTTTCAGGGTCATTTGCCTGGTACCGGATCGCTTCATCGACCGTCTCAAGGGCGCTGTCAAAACCGGTCCGGTCAGTGAGTTCGGAGAGTACTTTCAGGATCCGTCCGCGGTCCGCGCTCTCGCAGGTCCGCATATACTTCTGCATAGAGGGCGGCATGATCTCGTAGATGCCGCTGCTGAACAGAGAGCGGGGTTTCCTGGCGATGTATTTCAGGTAGGGAAGCCAGTTCATACTTTCAGGTTCCCCGGCCCCGTAAAGCCGGCGGTGGGTCACGATCTCATGCATGTCCGTGTCCATCACCTTCACTTCGGATGATGTGATCCGGAGCATGACTTCCGCGTCACAGAAGGCAGGTGATGCGGAATAGCGGTGCTGGCCGTTCTCCAGTGTGAACCTCCCGTACTTGTCAGTCCTGGCACTGTCGTATCTTGCCGTGTCGAACGGGACAGACGGAAGCGGGATCAGTGCGGCACGGTCTTCGCAGAACAGCTCCGCGATGGTGCGGCCCTTGTCATAGTGCTCACGCTCCATGTCCCGGTCACAGGCCCTGAGGAGTTCATTATTCTTCTCCGCCAGGACCGGGAATTCAGGGACAGGGACGAGCTCGTTCCGGCGGAGGTACCCGACTTTGTTCTCAACATTGCCCTTCTCCCAGCCGGATTCGGGGTTCATGAAGACGGCCCGGAAGCGGTAATGCTCGGCAAAGCGGTTGAAACGCTCGTTGATCGTCCGTCCTCCTCCCTTGAGGATCTGTGTAACGATCGTCCTGGTGTTATCGAACCAGATCTCTGTGGGGACGCCGCCGATGTATTCGAACATCGCCCGGAGGCCTTCCAGAAGGCATTCGAGATTCTCGCCATAGTTCAGCTGAAGATAGGCGCCATTGCTGTAAGGAAAACTGAGGACGAGATATTTGCGCTCTTTGCAGTAGCGGCCGTTCTCGATAAAATCAGCTGTCCCAAAATCCGCCTGTGCCTCACCGGGACGGTGGATCAGGGGTATGAAGCCATCCTGCTTATCCAGCCGGAGCCGCTTCTTTTTCTCCGCCACGTATTCGGCAACCAGCCGGTAGCTGCAGTTAAATCCGGCGGCTTCTTTTTCCAGACGCCGGAAAACACGCTTTGCTGTGTGCCTTTGCTTACGTGGAAGCTTTTTATCATCGGCCAGCCACTTGTCGATCGTTGGTTTAAAGGGATCCAGCTTGGATTCATGTATCACCTCCGATGCTGGTGCTGGCAGAGGGCTGCTGAAGTCCTCCATATCTACGTACTTCTTAACTGTTTTCCAGTTAAGACCTGTTTCAGATGCGATTTCTGTCAGGTTTCTGCCTTGCTCATAGAAGAGATGCCTGATATGATGTATCTGATCCATTGTTAACATGCTCCTTTCCTCCTGGTCATTTTTGTTGCGCTAACAACATGACTAGGATAATGAATGTGAACCATGTCTGCAATGGATCTTTTATCGGGAACTACTGTGGAGGATATCCTACAGGGCTGTCTCCAGCAGCTGGAATAGGGGGCTGCATTTTTCTCCAAAATGGAGATGCAACTTTCTCCGTTTTTGCTCTGCAACTTTCGGTACTTTAATTATGCAACAAACAAGCATTTATGCGGCTGTAAGAAGCGGGCTCTATCAGCCTCGGTTGGATACTGGTCAAATCAAAATTTACATTAATAATTATAGATACAATTTATAATGCCATGACCATTATTCTCCCTGTCTAATCACATCCAATAAGTTCTGCCCTATTGATTTTACAATTCCTCCAAATATCGGGATGCATTCCCCAATCAAATCAATTATTAAATCCGGCGTTTTCTTTAAAAGAGCTTTCCCTATAGGTTCTTTATCCATTACCTTAATATCAGTGTTTTCAAGCTCAATTATATTTTTTAGCTGCTTTCGTAATTCTTCTCTATCCTTTGAACTGTCAATAGCAATCAATAAATCCAAAAAATACGGAAGTCTGACTTGTAAAAGATTAGGTGTCAACTGAACCTCTATAAAACCACCTGCGGTTTCGATTGCATTTTTTATCTCTAAATACAGATTTTTATCTGGTACGAACAGTTTTATCTTTCCGCCTTCATAAATCGCCTTCGAAGAAATTCTTTCAAAAGCCTTTTGCCAATTAAAACCTTCAAATGGATAAAGAAGTTCCTTTTTTACTTTGAGATTGCTAACCTTAGTTTGTGTAATTCCAAGTTGTTTTGACAAAGTGTAATCACTGTAAGCCGAGAAGTCATCTTGATGCTTAAATAAAATTTGTTCAATATACAAAGAAAACATCAGGGTGTCGAAATCACTTCGCGATATCGAGCCAAAATTAGAAAAGTAATATTTTTCTGCAATTGTATCGAATGCCTTCGCTTTTGATTCTAGTGTATTAAACAATTCATTATAAATTTTCTTAGCTTCATCATATGTCATGCGTTTTTCTCACTCCATTCCCTTAATTATCTTGTTTCTATCGTCAAAACAACCTCATTACTAGATTAAAATTTACAAAAACAAAGTCATCTACTCTCCTTGTAGTAATACTACTTTATCTTACTTTATCATACTATCTCTTATTATAAATTTCAAGGCTTATAATGAACCCATGAACACACAAAAACCCCTCAAAACCAAAGTCAGCATCACCCTCGACGAGGACGTGATCCGGCACATCCGCGACCTGGCGGAGTCCGACGACCGCAACTTCAGCCAGTACATCAACCTCGTCCTGAAAAAGCACATCCAGGATCGCCAGGCAGCGCATCAGGGCAAAGGCATCTCCGGCGCACAGGTCTGATATTGAGCTCATTTTTGCCGGGAGGTTACGGCCCGCTTTTATTTTTATGCAAAAATGGCGATGCTGCTCAACCG
>CAMKAA010000108.1 GCA_946410365.1 uncultured Lachnospiraceae bacterium
AACCAGATGATCTTTCCGAAAGGAAGACCGATCTCATAGTAAAAGCTTCCGAGCACCATGAGCACCATGCTGAACGCGCCGTACAAACTGGCGGGGATCGTCATATCGTACTCTTTCATACAGGTTCCTGAAAACATAGCGATCTTCAGGATATAGCAGATAATAAAAATGGTTCCGAGGGCCATGATCAGATAGCGAAGCCAGACAAAGCCAAGACCGCCGTATACATTTCCCAATGTGAGAAAACTCAGGAATGTGGCAATGCAGGGTACCGGTATTTTTTCTAAACGACTCATTGTTTACTTTCTCCTTTTCATATGGAATGATCACAGACCCGGCAGGGACCGCCTCCCCCTTGACAGTCCCTCCGCAAAAGGTCTGGTCTCAAAAACGGTTCTCAATCGTAGTAGAACTCGTAGGTGTTTTCCCGGATGTGGAAGAAATCAGAGTAATCGATATCAAACAGCGGCTTTTTAACTCTGCGCACATCGATCTTTCTTGCGATCATCTGCTGCAGAACTCCGCCGTAAGCCAGATCTCCCTGAAGGAGCGCACCGATGATCATTCCGTCCTTATGGACGATCTTCTTATAGACTCCGCCCTTCTCGTAAGTCTCCACTTTGATGGTCTCATCAGCAGGATCGGGATTCACGTTGCCCAGGGACATTGTGCTGATATCGAGGAAGCGCATCGTGGATTTACTTGCAAAGAAGTCCGTCATTTTCTCGTTGTATCCGGCCATATTCGCCGCAGCGATCATGCCTTCCTTTACAGCCACAGGCCAGATCGGGCTCGTGCCGGAGACGTCGCCGGCTCCGTAGATATCGGGATCGCTTGTCTTGCCGGTCTCATCATATACTAGGCCGAAACGGCTCAGTTCAAGGCCGCTGTCCGCAAGGAACTCCACGTTGGAGCGGACGCCCGCTGTGACAACAAAGAAGTCGCAGGGAATCACAGTGCCGTCGCTGAGGATGACTTCCGTAATCTCATGTTTGTCGTTAATCGTCACTTCATTGACGCCGACGCCGTAGTGCTGCTCAACGCCGTGTGCCGTAAACGCGTCGATATAAGTCTGCGCGGCTCTCTGATCGAGCTGTTTATTGAGGAGCCAGCCTGCGAAATCGCACAGTACGACCTTAACGCCCAGTTCCAGAAAACCTGTCGCGCAGTCAATGCCGACAAGGCCTGATCCGAGGACCACAATATTCTTTTTGGTCTTCGCCACTTCCTTGAGGACCTCGATGTCGTCGATGTTGCGGAATCCGATCATGTTCGGAGAACCGAGCATATTCTTGATCGGAGGGAAGAAAGTATGGGAGCCGGTCGCGATCAGGAGCTTGTCGTAGGAAACTCTCTCGTCCCCGTCCAGGATCACTTCCTTCTTCTCCCTGTCGAGGCCGATCGCCTCTCTGCCCTTCATCCAGTCGACTTTATAGAGCGTCTCAAAATCCTTCTCGACGAAACGCAGTCTCTCGATCGTTCTCTTTCCTGCCAGATACTCGTGAAGAATGCAGCGGGAGTAGATGTCCTTGTCCTTGGAGATCAGGACGATCTGACACTCCTTGTCAAGTCTGCGCAGCTCCCTGATGGCGTTGACACCCGCCGCGGAGGAACCGATGACAACATACTTCATATCATTTCACCTCCTCGAGAGTGATGGCATGCATGGGACATTTCTCCACGCACATGGGGTTGGCGGTCTTTCCGTCTTCGCTCCTGTGGACGCACATGTTGCACTTCATGATCTCGCGGAAGTGGATGCTGTCCGGTTTCAGGATTCCGAAAGGACATGACATGACGCACATATAGCAGCTTGCGCACTGCTCTTTATCATAAGTGACATATCCGGTCTCGGGGTCCTTCTTCATAGCGCCGGTCATGCAGGTATAAACGCATTCCGGATGCTCACAGTGACGGCAAAATATAGGAGCGGGCTTAGTCTCACTGTCAATTACGACTCGGTTGCGGGCGTCGCCGCTCTCCGTCTCATGGCTGACCACACAGGCAGTCACACATGTGAGACATCCGATGCAGCGGCTTCGGTCTATTTTGATTCTATACATAATCTACCTCCTTACCCGTCGGCATCAGATCTTCTCAAAACGACAGATTCCGCCCTTATAGTTGGGCTCTTTGGAATACTTGTCATAGTTGGAAGGTGTCAGCTTATTGCACTCGATGTAGTGGATCGGAGCAAACAGCTGGTTGTAAGGTACATTGTCCGTGATCTTGACAAAGAAGACCGCGTTCTGTCCGTTGACGGAATAGACACGGATCTGATCCATCTCGTGGATCCCGTTCTCCTCCGCCTGTTTCGTATTCATATACAGATACGCCTTGCTGAGGGATACGTCTTCCACGAACTTGACTTCCTTGGTGCGGCTCTGAGTATGCCACTGTCCGACAGTTCCGCGGCCGGTATTAAACACGATCGGGAACTCTTCACTCGGAACATAAGGATTAGGAAGAGGCTCCTCAAACATGAAGTTCGCCCTCTGATTCGGGGTAAAGAACTTGCCGTCCGCATAGAGTCTTCTCTCCTCATCCGCGAACTCCGCTTCTCTTCCCTCGGGATAGGGCCACTGTCTGCCGTGGGAGCCGGTGAGCTCATCCCATTTCACGCCGCTGAAATCGCAAGGTTTTCCTTTGGAGATCTCGCGCAGCATGTCAAAGCACATTCTGGGGGTCTCCCACTTCTCAATCGCTTTGCCCATTCCGAGCGCTTTCGCAACGCCGAGAATACACTCGTAGTCGGAGATCTCATTCTCGCCGCGGGGCACTACCTGACGCAGAGCGGAAAGTCTGCGCTCAAGGTTGATATAAGTACCTTCTTTCTTGATGCCGGGCACTACGGGCAGATATACAGTCGCGTTCTCCGCGCTCTCGATGTTGTCATAGATATCCTGAACAACAAAGAGTTCCAGTTTCTTAGTCGCTTCCGCGAAAGTCTCGTTGTTGGTCCAGCTGTGTCTGGGATTCGTGCAGAGGATCCACAGGCCCTTGATCTTTCCTGCGTTGATGCCCTCCACGATCATGTTGTAAGGGATCGTAGGTTTTTTGGCGACATGGTCAACGTCAATACCTGTCAAAGCAGCGATCCTTGCTCTCTCATTTTCATCCGTGAAATCACCGCCGCCGAACAGGCAGGTGGTATTACTGAAGAGGCGGGACGCCATGGCGTTGCACTGTCCTGTTATGGAATTGCCGCCGGTTCCGGGCTTTCCGATATTGCCGGTCATAAGTGCAAGATTGATGATGGACTGTGCTGTGCGCACTGCCTCGTAGCCCTGGTTGACGCCCATGGTCCACCAGAAAGAGACAGCCTTGCCATTGTGGATGAGGTTTACGAGTTCAGTGATCTGCTCCGCGGAAAGGCCTGTAGCTTCCACTCCCTTCTCAAGGGTGAAGTCCTTCACGAATGCCGCGAACTCGTCGAACTTATTGGTGTGCTCTTCAATGAACTTGTGATCGATCCAGTCTTTCTCGATCAGCATATTAGCGATCGTATACATCAGCTTGAGATCGCTCCTGGGCTTTAGCCCATACCAGTAATCCGCGTTCATCGCGGTCTCGGACTTTCTGGGGTCTATGACGATGATCTTGTGACCGGGCACCTTGTTCTGGCGTACACGTCCCCAGACAATAGGATGCGCGACGACAGGATTTGCGCCGATGAAGATGATCGTATCGGACAATTCCAGATCCTTAAGTGTGTAACCGGGAGCGTCGTAACCGTAAGTCTGCTTGTGGCCCACCGCTGCGGTCGCCATGCACAGACGGGTATTTCCGTCCACGTTCGTCTGCAGGTAGTTTCTCATGACATGGCCGAAAATAGCGAACTCCTCAAGAGTAAGCTGACCGGTACTGATTCCGGCAACGCTCTCCGTTCCATATTTTGCCTGAAGTTCCCTGAGTTTATCTGCAACATGCTGGAAACCTTCCTCCCATGAAACTTCCTTCATGGTTCCGTCTGCCTGCCGGATCTTGGGCAGCGCATCAGGTTTAACTGTCGTCTGCTGTTTGCTCAGAGACAGTCCCTTTATGCAGCTGAATCCGTCGTTGACAGGATACCCCTTGGTAGGGATCGTCCTGACGATCCGGCCGTTTTCAACGCAGAAGTCCAGATTACAGTCAATCGCGCAGAAATTGCAGGTTGATTGTATCCTTTTCATTCTCTCCTCCATTTCCAATTTCCCGTGTTTTGGTTAGTTTACACAATCTATCCAAAAAAAGTCTGGATTATCTTATTAATTATAACATGTATACCGATCCGCATGTGTTGCATACGCAACATAGTTGTTCTATAATGTTATTG
>CAMKAA010000109.1 GCA_946410365.1 uncultured Lachnospiraceae bacterium
TCTTACATCAGCGGAGCTGCCAGTCTCAGGATCATCTGGCCAAAGCGCATGAAGGCGCCGCGCCCGTTGGCGTAGAACTTGGTCACTTCTTTGCTCTTGGCAAATGTCTCTTCAAAATCTCTCTTTGTGTCCATTACCGCGTCGCAGTCCGCATACAGGCAGCCGTTCTCGAAGTGATGATACAGGCTGCGATAGTCCAGATTGATCGTGCCGCAGGTCGCCATGAGATCGTCCGCGATGGACATCTTGGCGTGGCAGAAGCCGGGCGTGTACTCGAAGATCCGGACGCCGTTCCTGGCCAGTCCGTTGTAATAGGAGCGCGTCACGCTGTAGACGATCTTCTTGTCCGGAATACCGGGTGTTATGATGCGGATATCCACGCCGCGTCGCGCTGCCAGCGAAAAGGCGTGGCACATCTCGTCCGTGATGATCAGATAAGGGGTGATAAACCAGCAATACTTCTGTGCGCTCTCCGCCATGCTGATGTAGACGTCTTCCCCTACATGGACCTCATCCATGGGCGAATCCGCGTAAGGCTGCACGAATCCGAGGTTCTCGCCGACGGCTGCCTCCCTGCCCTCGAGGAACTTTCCGTCCGTTTCGACCCGTTCCCTGATCTTGCCAAAATATTCTTCCTTGTCCTTGACGATCCTGGCCTCTGTGTCCTTGACGATCTTGGACCCTGCGTCCTTGACGATCTTCGCCTCCACATCCCCGACGATCTTGTTCTCCATATTCTTGACCATCTCGACCTTATCGGTCCCGGCCTTACCTGTCTCAGCTTTGTCGGTCTCGGTCTTACCGCCCTCGGAAGGAGCTGCTTCTGCGGTTTCACTGCGCCGCTCTTCCATATCCGCGTTGAGCATGACGCCGCCCTTTTTCAGGACGTGATGCGCATTGCTGGCGATCAGATACTTTGTGAATTCCATGTCGTCTTTGTCATTCTCGGATACGGCGTTCCACATCTCAAGGAATGTCACCGTAAGGCTCTGCACCGCATCTCCCTCCAGGCGGATGCCGGTGTCCTTCCAGAATCCGAACGGCTCCGTTCTGTGGAAATACTCGTTGGCCAGGTTGTACCCTCCCGTATAGCCGACTTTTCCGTCAATTACCGTGATCTTTCTGTGGTCGCGGTTGTTCAGGAACAGGTTGAGTCCCGGGGCAAAGGGATTGAACACGCGGCACTTGATCCCGTAGCTCTCCGTGCGCTTGACGAAATCCGTGTTGATAAAGCCGAGGCTCCCCATGTCATCGTAGAACACTCTGACCTCTACGCCCGCTTTTACTCTCTCCGCCAGGATGTCCCGCATCTCGTGCCAGCACTCCGCGTCTTCGATCGCGTGGTATTCCATGAAAATGAACTTCTCGGCCTTGGCAAAATCTCTCTTCTGTGCCTCGAAACCTTTCTCGCCGTCGTCAAAATATTCTACCTTGGTGTTCTGGTAGACCGGGTATCCCGCCTGCTTACGGATGTAGTTCACCAGTCCGCCCAGACGGCCGTCTTTCTTTACGGCATTTTCGGCCACGTCTTCGTTTGCCGGCAGCATGGGCATCAGGATCTTGTCCACATCCTCATAGCGCTTGCGCATTTTGCGCGTATGTCCGTTGAGGCCGATCAGAAAATAGAGCGCCGTTCCGAAGATCGGCAGCATCATGATCACGTACATCCATGTCATTCGGATCGATGCCGTCTTATGATTTCCGTAGATTGCAAGTACAAGGATCCAGGCAAGGATGTGCAGTACTGTATAGATCCATCCCGCCGCCTTTCCGGCCCAGAAGATCAGGGCCAGAATTACTCCGACCTCCAGAAGGATCGACAGGACGGCGAAGACCATTCTGCTGACACCGTTTTTAACCGATGCTTTTGTTTCCAATGTGTTATTTTTCATCTGGTTGTCTACCTCTCTCACCTCTTGTCCTTGTCAATAAACTTCAGTGCAATGACAGCAACAGCAGTAAAGATTACGATCATCAAAAGTATGGCGCCCCATGCCGGCAGCACATTGGCGGGAATGGCCTCATAGGCGGGCTTGATATTGTTCTGTCCCGACCATTTCAGGAAATCGCCCAGCATGCCGTTCTTCTCCACCCCCTGCAGCACATACAGGAGCGGCTTTTCGCCGTAGAAGTCCGCGTCTTTAAACTGGACCAGCGTGTTCCACAGCGATACCATGGGCTGCTCGTTGTAGCGGCCGATGACGCACAGGCTGTCCGACCCCCAGTGAGATATGGTGGTCACTTTGATAAAATCCGCCGCTCCCAGGTCAAAGAAATTGCCCGAGAAGATCAGCTGATAGATCAGCAGGAAAGGCATGACCGTCATGGCTATGGTCGTGTTCCTGACGAGACAGGAGACCATAAGGGCCATGATGTCGGCCGCATAAGTGACCAGCAGGATCGTGATGCCCATATCGACGATTCCCCAGCGCGTTATGACGCCGGGCTTCGGGAAATGGACGCCCGCCACGTGGCAGATCAGGAGCGTGATCAGCGTCTGCAAAAAGCACAGGATCAGCTGATATGCCATATGTGCCAAAATATAGGATGTTATATGCATGCCCGCGCGATGCTCTTTTTTGACAATATCCCGCTCACGGCACACCACCTGGATCGAGTTGAAGAAACCGTTCCAGACACAGACGCAGGTCAGGGCGAAGGTGCCCATGGTCGTTCCCTCCTGCGTGACGAACATGTTGTTTCCCACGACAAAGGTCACGAGAGCCGCTATGACGGCGCCGATCGGAAGAACGACCCAGTCGCTCTGATAGACGAACATGCGCAGGAATTTGCGGAAATAGATCCCGAACTGATGGAAGCGTCCGGTATACTGCAGTTTTTCGGTTGAAATCTCTGTCATGACGCCTGTCCTCCTTTCTGCGAAGAGGCAAGGGCCATATACTTCTCTACCAGTTCATCTGCCCGTCCTTCGCCGCCTTCTTCCTTGCTGTTGACACTCATGACAATCTGTTCCATGGTCTGTTTCCCGAAGAATTCCTTAGCTTCCTGCGGCGTTCCGTAGAAAGCGAGACGCCCGGTCTTGTCGGAATCCTTGGCGAGCACGATGACTTTATCGAACAGGTCGATCACGCGGTCCGGCGTATGCGTGATCACGATCACGATCCTGCCGTCATCGGCAATCTGCCTGAGCTTGGTGAAGATTTCCCTTGAAATTACGCCGTCCAGACCGGAGTCCGGTTCATCCAGGATAAAGAGGGCCGGATCCGTTACCAGTTCCATGGCGATACAGATTCTTCTCAGCTGTCCGCCCGACTTCTTGGATACAAGGCCGTCCTGCCCGGAGGTCAGGCCGAGAAGGTCCATGTCCTCCTTGATGATCTGTTCCCGCTTCTCTTTGGAGACCGAAATGGGAAGGCGCATCTCCGCTGCGTCTCCGACCGTGTTGATCACCGTATCATTCCCTCTGATCAGGTTCTTCTGCGGGACAAAACCGATCTTATGCTTGACGCTGTCGTAGTCCTCATAGACGTCCACGCCGTTTAAGAGGATCTTCGCGTCCGCCTGCTCGTATCCGATCACCGCGTTGATCAGCGTTGTCTTTCCCGCGCCGGATCCGCCCAGAAGCAGAACCAGCGACTTGGGAGGAATATTCATGGCGACGTCCTTTAAGAGGCGGTGCTCCTTGCCGAAGTCGGTGACGACGCGCTCCTTAAGGTGTATGCTCAGGCCTTCGTTGGTCTCAGGGACAGACACATTTAAGGGAATCGGTCCCTGCGCCGCATGTCCGTCAGCGCCCGGCCCTTCCGCGTCGCCTTCCATAAGGCGCTCTCTCTGCGGCTGGTATTTGCTTCCCAGTCCGATGATCATAAGCGGCAGCCAGTTGGCGACAAGCCACAGGATGACCCATTTTTTGCTCAGTCCGAACAGCTTGAGGATCTGCATGTAGATCCTCAGCCGGTAGATGAACAGGAAAACGTACGCGACCAGGTGGACCAGAGAAGCAAGTGTCCCGAGCGCCTCTCTTTCCTTGACCGCATAATCCGTGACCACGGCGATGACGAACAACAGGTCCATGACGCCGCAGTACATGCCTTCCCGGCTCAGCCCGACGCTGTCGCCCAGACAGTAAATACGATACCCCGGAACCCAGGCCGGCCATTTCTTTTTCCAGCCCAGCTTGCCCGAGATCACGAACAGGGCGATTGACAGGAGCAGCCAGTCAAATAGCCCGCTTATGGCAACAAACCATTGATAATTCATAATTGAGCCCCTCTTTTTGCTGTTTTGCTTGCCGCTTTGCAGGCTTTCGGCCCGCGCGCGGTACGTGAATGGTTATATTGACAGT
>CAMKAA010000110.1 GCA_946410365.1 uncultured Lachnospiraceae bacterium
GGCGTCGACGCCGCCAAGAAAAGGATCTCCCTCTCCATGGTTGAGGACTGACGGGAGAGGAGATACCGGAAAGGATCCAGACATGAGCGAATCAGTATTCAACACACAGGTCTATGCTTCAGTTGCCCGCAAAGCCCAGGCGGAAGGGATCGTCATGCTTGAGAACAGGGACAAAGCGCTCCCTCTGGCTAAAGGCAGCCGGATCGCCCTGTTCGGGCGCAGCCAGTTCCGGTATTACAAGAGCGGCACCGGATCAGGCGGCATGGTGAACACGACGTACGTGACCGGCGTCAGGGAAGCTATTCTTGAGAGGGAAGCCTATGTGCTGGCGCCCTCTCTCGAAAAAGCCTATGAACAGTGGCTCCCGGATCATCCCTTCGACGAGGGATGCGGCTGGGGAACTGAGCCGTGGTTTCAGGAGGAGATGGAGCCCTCAGAGGAGCTTGTGCGTGCAGCAGCCGGGGAGGCGGACGCCGCAGTGGTGATCATCGGCAGGACCGCCGGAGAGGACCAGGACAACAAGCCCGAGGGCGGCAGCTATTACCTCACGGAGCAGGAGGAGACAATGCTGGAGAGAGTCTGCGCGGCTTTCCCCCGGACCATTGTCCTTCTCAATGTCGGAAATATCATCGATATGAAATGGGTGGCAAAATATCGCCCGGCAGCGGTCCTCTACATATGGCAGGGCGGCCAGGAGGGCGGAAACGGCGTCCTGGACGTGCTGACAGGAGAAGTCTCACCCAGCGGCAAGCTGGCTGATACGATCGCTTATAATATAAGCGACTATCCCTCTGACAGGAACTTCGGAGATCCCGACAGGAACTTCTATACAGAAGATATCTATGTGGGATATCGATATTTTGAAACATTCGCGAAGGAAAAGGTCCTCTATCCCTTCGGATTCGGACTATCCTATACAAACTTTGAAGTCCGCGGGCTCGGAATGGAGAGCGCGGGGGACGATACGATTAATTTCCGGGTCAGAGTTGTGAACACCGGAGATACCGCCGGCAAAGAAGTGGTGCAGATCTACTGCGAAGCGCCCCAGGGTAAACTCGGAAAGCCCGCAAGAGTGCTGTGCGCTTACAGAAAGACTATTACGCTGGATCCCAGACAGTATCAGGACCTGCGTCTCAAGGTGCCGGTGAGAGCGATCGCGAGTTACGATGACAGCGGAGTGACCGGCTATAAGTCCTGCTGGGTCCTCGAGGAAGGCGAGTATATCTTCCACCTGGGAAGCAGTGTGAGAGATACAAAGCCCTGCGGAAGTTTTAAGCTGAGCGGCACAGCCCCCATCGAGCAGCTCGAGGAGGCAATGGCGCCGATCCGTGCTTTCGAGAGAATGAGACCCGCGCGGAAATCAAAAGCGGACGATGCGGAAAGCCTTTATGAACTGACTTATGAGCCCGTCCCGCTGAGGACTATACCGCCTCTTGAGAGAAGAGCGCAGAGACTTCCGGCGGAAATTCCCTATACGGGGGACAAGGGCTGGCGGCTTTGCGATGTTGGCGACGGCAAGGCGTCTATGGATGACTTCCTTGCGCAGCTCAGCGACGAAGACCTGATCTGCCTCACCAGAGGAGAGGGCATGTGCTCCCCTAAAGTTACTCCGGGCACTGCGGCGGCTTTCGGAGGAGTCACGGACAGACTGCTCGGCTTCGGCATACCTCTCGGATGCTGCTCCGACGGACCCAGCGGGATCCGCATGGACAGCGGAACGAAGGCATTTTCCATGCCTTCCGGCACCTGCCTTGCCTGCACTTGGAACAACGTGGTGGTCAAGGAACTCTACAACTGGGAGGGACTGGAACTGCGCAAGAACCGCATCGATTCCCTGCTCGGACCCGGCATGAATATCCACAGGCATCCGCTGAACGGCAGAAACTTCGAATACTTTTCCGAAGATCCTTTCCTCACCGGAAAGATGGCAGTCGTGCAGCTGCGCGGCATGCGCGAGAGCATGGCGGCCGGCACGATCAAGCATTTCTGCGCCAACAACCAGGAGTACCGCCGCATGAAGACGGACAGCGTGATCTCCGAGAGGGCGCTCAGAGAGATCTATCTAAGAGGGTTTGAGATCGCGGTGCGGGAAGGCGCGGCGACCTCCATTATGACCACTTACGGTTCGGTAAACGGTTCGTGGACAGCGTCCCAGTACGATCTTTTGACGACGATCCTGCGCGGACAGTTCGGCTTCGGCGGCATTGTCATGACTGACTGGTGGGCAGCCGGAAGCGAGGAGAACGGACCCGAGAGTATTAAACAGACATCCTCGATGATCAGGGCCCAGAACGACCTGTATATGGTTACCTTCAGTTCTGAAAAGAACGCGAACGGCGACGATACGGCTGAGGGACTGGCTGAGGGACGGATCACAAGGGGAGAACTTCAGAGAGCGGCGCGCAACATCTGCCGCTTCCTCATCGACACGCCGGCTTACCTGCGCATGTACGGAAGAGAGACCGATCTCGACAGGAGCCTTGAAAAGGCAAGGGAAGAAGAGGAACGCAGCGGCGGCGCGGCGGTCAGTGTCCTGGTGGAAAAGAGCTGTGAGATCCCCGCGGACAGGATCCTGACGGGAAAAGGTTCTATGAATATCATCGAAGTGCAGATAAAGGAGAGAGGGACCTATCTGCTCGAGGCGGAGGTGCGCTCGGAGCTGGACAACGCCCTGGCGCAGATCCCGATGTCTGTATCGATCGGCTCCCACGCCATAGAGACAGTCTCCCTGTCCGGCGCGGAGAATGAGTGGAAGAAGATCTCCGTCGAACTTCCGTCTGTCATGAGCTTTACATTCTATCTAAAGATTTTCTTCGCACTGGGAGGAATGGGGATCCGCAGCGTAAGGCTGTCTCTTCTGCAGTCCCAGGAAGGAGATGTGGCGGACCACCTCTCCGGAAGACAAACTGATTAAGCAGGAGGATGGATTTGGATAAGATCAAAGAACTGTATTTGAAGTACAAGGAAATCATCAACTACCTGATCGTCGGTGTCCTGACCACTGTGGTGAGCCTGACGGTCTATTACGGACTGGTCCTTACAGTCCTCAACCCCAGGAACCCTATTCAGCTCCAGGCTGCCAATATAGCTTCCTGGATCTGTGCAGTGGCTTTCGCCTACTGGGCAAACCGGAAATTCGTGTTCGAGAGCAAGAGCAAGGAGATCGTAAAGGAAGCCGGCGCGTTCGTAACGGCCAGGGTGGGGACCCTTGTGATGGATATGGTGTTCATGTTCGTGACAGTATCCCTTTTCGGCATGAACGACAAAGTGGCCAAGCTTCTGGACCAGGTGATGGTAACTGTTGCGAACTATGTTTTCAGTAAACTCTTTGTCTTTAAGGATAAAAAGGAGTAAGCCGCTATGAAACTGATGGTCTTTGACGTGGGCGGAACCGAGATCAAATACTGCGTGATGGGTGAATCACTTGTGAGAGAAGAAGCCGGCAGCGTTCCGACGCCGATGAGCTCCCAGGAGGAGTTTTTCGACGTGCTCTGCAGCCTTTATGAGCCCCACAGGGGAGAAGTGGAAGGGATCGCCATGTGCCTTCCCGGCTTTATTGACAGCGAAAACGGCAGATGCCTGGGCGGAGGCGCTCTTCGCTACAACCAGGGCAGAGATGTGGCGGGTCCGCTGTCGGAGAGGACCGGTGTGCCGGTACACATCGCCAATGACGGCAAGTGCGCGGCGCTGGCGGAACTTCGGGACGGAGCCCTCAGAGGCTGCCGCAATGCCAGCGTCTACATCATCGGTACCGGTGTCGGAGGCGGCCTGATCATTAACGGAGAGATCCTGAACGGCAGTCACTTCACAGCGGGAGAATTCAGTTTCCTGCGCCTTACAAACACAGACTGGCATGATCCGGGAACCACCGTCGGCATGGTCTGCAGCACAACGGGTCTTCTGGACCTCAACCGCAGATTTGTCGGCTTCAGCACAGATCCTCTTATCGACGGCAGGCAGTTCTTCGAAAAGGTGGGCGCGGGAGACGCTGTGTCTTTGAAGATCCTGCGCAGATTCTGCATGCAGGTCGCTATGAATATCGCAAACCTCACGATCCTTCTGGATCTGGAAAAGGTAGCTGTCGGAGGCGGGATCAGCAGACAACCGATCCTTATAAAGACCATTCGGGAATGCCTGGATGAGATATACAGTGACCCCGGTCCCTATTTTGACGCGGCACTCCCCAGGACGGAGATCGTCAGCTGCAGATACGGGAGCGAGGCGAACCTTGTGGGGGCATACCACTATTATATGGAGACGAGATAAAAAAG
>CAMKAA010000111.1 GCA_946410365.1 uncultured Lachnospiraceae bacterium
CCACAAAGACCAGTCCGCCTTTATTTCTCTGCTTGGCCACCCATCCCATAACGGTTACGGTCTGGCCAACATTCGCTTCTCCAAGTTCCGCACATCTGCACGTGCGCTTTAATCCCAACATTGATTCAGCCATGATTATTTGTATTCCTCCTGTCACAAAGACCGCGGCGCGGTCTCTGATTTTCTGCCTCTTACTTATTGATCGGATTACGATAGAATTCCTCGAACTGCTCGAAGCCCCGCTCCGCCATCTGCTGCTTCTGGAACTTCTTGTTCTTCGCCATGCGGGCGATCAGTACCTGTGTTCCTTCCGCGCGCTCCTTCTGCGCCTGGCGGATCACTTCACAAAGGCGGTCAGTGGGCATATTCTTCTCGATCAGATAAGCTTTTTTGACCGGTCTTCCCGGAATCTGGAAGCCCTGCTCCATAAGGATAAGGATGATCCTCTCAAAACCGATGGAGAACCCGCAGGCCGGAACATCCTTGCCTGTAAACTTGCCGACCATGCCGTCATAACGGCCGCCGCCTCCGCAGCTGATGCCAAGCTCGGGCATCGCGATCTCGAAGATCGTCCCTGTATAGTAGGACATGCCGCGCACGATCGTGGGATCGAACACGATCCTGAAATCCGCTGTCTTCGTGCCGTCGACGCTCTCCATGACCTCGCGAAGCTGCGGGATCACGTCGGGCTCGATGAAGCCCTCGAGTTTCTCCTCAAGATAAGCCAGCTGGTCCTGTGCGCCCGAAAGCCCTTCGAACAGACTCAAATAGCGGTCTCTCATCTCCTCGGTAAAGCCCTCCCCGATGAGTTCCTCAGCTGCGCCGTCCAGGCCGATCTTGTCCATCTTATCTAAAATAATGAAGACATCCGTATAGCGATCCTCCGGAAATCCGCTGTAAGCAGCCATTGCCTTCAGGATCCTTCTCTCGTTGATGCGGATCTGGAAGTTCTTAAATCCAAGATTTCCCAGAGTTGTGGTCGTCGCCAGGATCAGCTCGATCTCAGCGAGATTGCTGGGCTCGCCGATAATGTCGATGTCACACTGCATGAACTGACGGTATCTTCCCTTCTGGGGGCGGTCCGCTCTCCAGACATTGCCCATCTGCAGTGCCTTGAAAGGCATCGGCAGCTCATTCTGGTGGTTGGAAAAATATCTCACCAGCGGCACTGTGAGGTCATACCTCAGACCTCCGTCCACGAGATCCGCTTCACTCTGTGCGCTCTCCAACTTCAGCTTCTCACCTCTCTTGAGGATCTTGAAGATCAGTTTCTCATTGTCGCCGCCCTGTTTGCTGGTAAGATTCGCGATGTTCTCCACACAAGGCGTCTCGATGGACTGGAATCCGAACTCCGCATATGTCTTCTTGATGACGGAGATGCAATAGTCGCGGATCTCCATCTCCGCGGGGAGGATGTCCTTCATTCCTGTGACCGGTTTCTTGATCAGTGCCATACCTGGTTCCTTTCTCAGTATTAATAAAGACTTATGTCTGTCATCACTCGATAATTCAACAATAAATGATTGTACATTTTTTTGGCGCTGAAATCAATGTTTAGCCCAAACTTATAAACGGAAACCTGCGTTTAAACGGTATTATCCGATCCCTTTATAGTGTCCCGAGCCGACCTCAGCGGCCAGTCCCCTCATCTGCAGGTTCATCATGCAGGAAGTGAACTCTTCCACATCGATGTGTTTGCCCAGTATGCTCTCCATCCTGTCGATCAGAAAATCCGGCTCCATGATCTCGTTAAATCCCAAAACGTCAAAAAGGACCTTCTCCATTCCCGGCAGATCCTCTCTTCTCAAATTCCTTTCTTTTCTATTCTGTTCAAACATGTCCGTCCCGCTGTCATTCACACCGTAGAAATGCTCGATCACCGTTTCAGGCGTACATGCAATGCCGGCACCCTGAGAGATCAGGAAGTTGCAGCCGTCGCTGAGCGCATCGCTCACCCTCCCCGGCAGCGCGAAAATGTCTCTTCCCTGTTCCAGTGCCGAGTCCACAGTGATCACAGTGCCCGATCTCCGCCTTGCTTCGATCACCAGCACCAGATCTGCCAGTCCGCTGATCAGTCTGTTGCGCCTTGGGAACAGCTTCGTCTGCGGTTTTGTTCCAGGAGGATTTTCAGAGATCAGGCCTCCCCTCTCTTTCAAAATATTGTAGAGTTCCCCGTTTTCCTCCGGATAAACGACATCGACTCCGCAGCCCAGCACCGCGTAGGATCGTCCTCCCGCATTAGCTGCCGCCCTTCCCGCAATGCCGTCAACACCCCTCGCCATACCGCTCACTACTGAGATCCCGTTCAGCGCCAGTTTTTCCGCAAAGATCCTGGCCTGCTCTCTTCCATAGGAAGAACAGTTTCTGGCACCGACTATTGCAACTGACGGCACATCGTCCGGCGGAAGATCCCTGATGAAATAAATCCCGTACGGACAGTCCGGTATCCCTCTGAGTCTTTCCGGGAAATAGTCGTCCTCTATGCTGACAAATCCTATTCCATTCCGCCTGAGTCTCTCCGCCTCTTCGAACGGATCCCGTTCCTGAGCAAAATAAATACTTAGCGCCTTTTGTGTGGCGTCGCCCCTTCTTTTAAGTTTATTCACAAGGCACATGCTTATCTCATCGTCCGTCATATGGTAGATCTCTTCCGCGCAGCTCGCAGATTCCATCAGTTTCTTTATTGTCAGGTTTCCTACCCCTCTTATAGTTGAAAGCCACAAAGCATACGGATTGATCGTTCTTTCTTTCATTACGTTTCCTCCTCAGTATTTTGTCTTCTGTTCACCGGTACAATCTTTTTGTCTCTGCTGAATTCCCTTCCCGAAGATTTCTCGTCTTCGTTATACTCAGGCAGCCTGAACCCGACAGCCATCATCAGATCTCTCTCCAGGATCATTTCCCTTCCGTTCAGGTCAGCTATAGTCCTCGCCATCTTCAGGCATTTGTGGTAGGAACGCACACTCATTCCCAGCTGGTCATAAACGATCCGCATTTTCTCGGTGAGCAGCGAATTCAGAGGACAGAAATGCTCCACCGCGTCCGGCGTCATATCCGAATTGTAGTGGAAAGCAGTCCCGCTGAAGCGGCGTTTCTGCCTCTCGATCGCCTCCATTACCCTGCCCCGGACCGTTTCACTGCTCTCTGCATGACTGCTTCCCTGCAGTTCGTTTGAGCCGACCCTCCCGACATGTACCCTGAAGTCAATCCGTTCAATAAAAGGACCGCTGATCCTCTTCTGGTACTTCAGCACTTCCTTAGGAGTGCAGGTGCAGCGATTCATGTCCGGGTAGTACCCGCAGGGACAGGGATTTGCTGCCGCCACCAAGAGCGGCCTTGCGGGATATCGGTAGGCTCCGGTCAATCTTCTTATTATAATCTCCTGATTCTCCAGCGGTTCCCGCAGAGAGTTGAGCTCATTCGCTTTATATTCAGAGATCTCGTCCAGAAACAGGACTCCGAGATGTGCCAGTGTGATAAGACCGGGAGCGGGTATGTTTCCGCCTCCGATCAGAACTGCTCTTGTCACCGAGTGATGGGGCGACAGAAACGGCCGTTCCGTGATCAGCGCCGTGTCCTCCGGCAAGAGGCCGGCCGCGCTGTATATCTTCGTTATTTCCAGTGCCTCTTCCGTAGTCAGCGGCGGCATGATACCCGGAAGGCATCTGGCAAGCATGCTCTTGCCTGCACCCGGCGGCCCGCTCATCAAAACATTGTGAAACCCCGCTGCCGCGATCTCCAGCACTTTTTTGGCCTGAACCTGGCCGTGCACCTGGGAGAGATCAGGATATCCCTTATCTGAAGTCTGCCCGAGCAGCTGCTCCGCATCAACTTCGGCGGGCGGAAGAAACCGGTCCCGTTCCTCAAGAGTTTTCTTAAGGTAATTGACCAGTTCGGCCAGAGTGCGGACTCCCACAACGCGGATTCCATGGACCAAAGCGCCCTCCTTGAGATTTCCATTTGGAACGATGCAGGTACTGATTCCGTTTTCCTTAGCTTCCATTACAATAGAAAGAATTCCGTTCACCGGCCTGATCTCGCCATTAAGCCCAAGCTCTCCCGCCACAAGCACGTTGTTGACTGCGCCGTCCGGAATATAACCAAGACAGACCAGCAGTCCGACGCTGACCGGCAGATCTACCACCATTCCTCTCTTTGGAATACCTGCCGGGGACAGATTGACTGTGATCCTCTGCGGAGGCATATGAATCCCCAGATTCTTGAG
>CAMKAA010000112.1 GCA_946410365.1 uncultured Lachnospiraceae bacterium
CTCATCTTCTCTCCGCCCTGCAGCAGCCAGGGATGGCCGAATACCTGCTTGGGAAGAGGCTCGCCCAGCGCCATCAGGAAGATGGGCCAGTAAATGGTGTGGAAGCGGACGATGTCCTTGCCGATCAGATGAAGGTCGGCGGGCCAGTTCTTCTTGTACAGATCGCTGCTGTTTCCGTCTGCGTCATAGCCGATACCGGTGATATAGTTGCTGAGCGCGTCAAGCCACACATAGACAACATGGCCGGGCGCGAAGTCAACCGGAATGCCCCATGTGAAGGAGCTTCTGGAGACGCACAGATCCTGCAGGCCGGGCAGCAGGAAATTGTTCATCATCTCGTTCTTGCGGGATACGGGCTGGATGAACTCAGGATGCGTGTTGATGTGCTCGATCAGGCGGTCGGCGTATTTCTTCATCTTAAAGAAATAGGCGTCTTCCTTGGCCTGGTGCACTTCGCCGCCGCAGACCGGGCAGTACTTCTCATCCACCACCTGGGAAGATGTGTAGAACGCCTCGCACTCTCTGCAGTACATTCCCTCGTAATAGCCCAGGTAAATGTCGCCCTGATCGTAGAGCTTCTTGAAGATCTTCTGGACCTGGCGCTCGTGGTCT
Organism: uncultured Lachnospiraceae bacterium; assembly: GCA_946410365.1. The sequence continues at coordinate 613 of CAMKAA010000112.1, forward strand.
TCGTCAGTTGTGCGGATAAAGCGGTCATAAGAAGTGTTTACCAGATCCCAGAGTCTCTTGATCTCTCCGGCCACTTCATCGACGAATTCCTTGGGAGTCTTGCCGGCTGCCGCTGCCCTGGACTCGATCTTCTGTCCGTGCTCGTCACTTCCCGTCTGGAAATGTACGTCATAGCCGTCCGCTTTCTTGTATCTTGCGATGCAGTCAGCCAGAATGATCTCATAGGTGTTTCCGATATGCGGTTTGCCGGAAGTGTATGCGATCGCTGTTGTAATGTAGTATTTTCCTTTATTCTGCATAGGTCATTTCCCCTCTGATAAGTATTTTCAGTAACAAAGCACCTCGTGCCCCGTCTCCGTGACAAGTACCTGGATCTCCCACTGCGCGGACGGCTTGCCGTCAGCCGTGTAGATCGTCCAGCCGTTCTTGTCGTCCTGGTAGATCTCATCTGTTCCCATGTTGACCATAGGCTCGATGGTGAATACCATGCCGGGGACCATCAGCATCTCTTCGCCGGGCCTGGATACATAGCTGACAAAAGGATCCTCATGGAATTCGAGTCCGATGCCGTGTCCGCCGATCTCCTTGACCACTGTATAGCCGTTCTTTACGGCGTGCTCGTGGACCTTGCTGCCCATATCGCCGAGGGTCGTCCACGGAATGACATTTTGAAGTCCTATCTCCACGCATTCCTTAGTGACCTGCACCAGTCTCTTCTTCTCCTCAGACACCTCTCCGATGCAGTACATTCGGGAGGAATCCGAGAAATATCCTCTGTATATCGTGGAGCAGTCCACGTTGATGATGTCACCCTCTTTGAGGATATGGACCTCATCCGGGATTCCATGGCAGACTTCCTCGTTGATGGAGGTGCACACGCTCTTGGGAAATCCCTCGTAGTGGAGCGGAGCCGGGATCGCGTTCATGGATACTGTGGTCTCATAGACGATCTTGTCGATCTCCTCGGTGCTCATGCCGGGATGAATGGCCGCTGCAACGGCGTCCAGGCATGCCATATTGACTTTGGCGCTCTCTTTGATGCCCTCAATCTGTTCCGGCGTCTTGATGATGCTCCGGTCGGGCACGATATGACCGCTGAGCTGATAGCTTCTGATCTTCTCGTCAAAGCGCATGTGGCAGCTCTTGTATTTTTTGCCGCTGCCGCACCAGCAAGGGTCATTTCTCTCTATTTTGGCTGCAAAATGGATCATATTTTTGTGATCATCCTTCCATTTAATACTTTTACACACTTAACCACAAGTATGGAATCTTTTCCCTTAAATGTCAAGCAAGCCCCCCGGCCCCCGGGTCAAAAAAGAGACTGCCGGAGGTCACTCCCGCGCAGTCTCTGCCGTCATCTCACATAGAATTCTTCCGCGTCCTCAAGCCTCAGGCAGGCCAGCTGGGCGCGCTCCGCCGCTTTTCGGACCGCAGGGTTCTCGTCTTCCCCGCAGTACAGAAGTTTGGCGCCGCAGTCCAGGTCCACAAATTTCTCTCCGTAAAAGATCTTGTTGTATCTGGTCGCCCTGGGCTTTCTGAAGGGCCAGCTCTTTTCCGCCTTCATCCGGGTAAAATAGTAATCCGTGATCGTATGACCACAGATCAGACAGTGGTACTTTTTGTCTCCCCTGTATCCGGCAAAGGGATCCTCCCGCAGAAGCAGTCTCCTCCATACCGCGTCACTTCGGCGATAGCGCTCAAGCGTCGGGCTGGGCACTGCGTCATAATAATAGGGGTAGGCGTGGGCCAGCATGTAATGCTTCTCTCCGTCCAGACAATCGAAACTGTAAGGGAGATCACTGATCCACCGGCGGATCTCCTGCTGCCTTAGTCCGTCCAGCCGGCTGAACTCCGCCCAGGTTCCCGCGCCCCGGTTGTTCACCAGCCAGTTCTGCGCGATGAGATTGTCCGTGCCTTCTCTGTATCCCGTTTCCATCGTTGCCAGGAACATCTCCTCGTGATTGCCTCTCAGGCAGTGCACATGATCGCTGGAACGGTCAAGGTGCATCACGAACAGAAGCGTCTCCAGAGGATAAGCTCCCCAGTCTATATAGTCTCCCAAAAGATAGAGTTCATCTCCTTTTTCAGGGGCGAACTTTATCTTTTTCAGGAGTTTCTGAAACTGCGGCAGAGCGCCGTGTATATCGCTGATCACATAGGTTGACAATGTGTCTGTTCTCCGTTTCTTTCATGTGTGGTCAGGGCAGGATCTTCCTGATCTTCCTCTCGAGCCTGCGCAAAAAAGTGACCGATCCATAGTGTTCCATACAAAAGTCGATCCCGTGTTTCCTGTAATCTCTCCAAAACTTATGCCTTATCTCCGAAGGTTTGGTGGGCTCCTGCAGGTTCAGCTGCCAGCAGTCCGCCGTGTTGCTCTCCCGACAGTCCATTTTCTCCCTGATCTTATCAAAGAGCTCTCTGCCTCGATCTGTGTGGATCAGGACAAGGCTCGTTCCCATCTCGTCCACGAAATCCGGCATACTCTTCTCCATATGCCAGAAATCGCCTATTGTGATGTCTGTGTCCCTGTCCATCCTGGTGTAAGGGCAGAAGTGGCAGGAAGGCCGGATCGTATAGCGGTCCGTGTAGATCCTTCTGTATTTTGCAATAGAGAGCTCCTCGCCGTTTCTTTTGACCGTTCCCACAGACTTGCTCCACCCGGTCTTCTTGTTCCGGAAGTTCAGGTCGCTGAGCTTCCCCTCCTTTTCAAGAGAGCGGGCGTACTCCGCCCAGATTTCAGGGCTGGGGGCTCCGTGACAGATGATGTCGACCGTAAAGATCCTCCCGCTCATCCCGTTCATTTTCATGAACTGCATAAAACCTGCGGCCTGGCATCCCAGTCCCGCGAACATAAGCTTGCGGTCAGGGTTTTCCTTCAGCCAAAAAAGAGCCTCTTTCCACGAATCAAGCGCATAACTCTGCATATACATGGAACCTGAGGACGCGTCCCTCTCCTCTTTCGTCAGAGCGAGCGCGAACTCCGTCCGGTGCTCCTCATAGTTATAGTGCGCGCACAGAACGGCATCGCCTCTCTCCAAAAACGCGTCTGAGATCGCGGTAAATGCGCCGCCGGAAGAGCTTCTCAGCAGTATTTCTCTGTCCTTGACCCTGCAGGCATAGACCAGTGTATTCTCCATGATTTAACCTCGTTCCCCCTGATCCCGCTTGAATGCACAGGCCTGCACGCATTTGCGGCAGCGCACGCACTTGCCGGCGTCGATCACAGGGTACAAAAAGCCCTCTTCATCCGCTTTCATCTCGATCGCTCCCACCGGGCAGACCGCATAACAGGCGCCGCATCCGCAGCAGCTGCTCTTATTATACGCGAGGGCCGGAATTCCTGAAGCATCTGTATTCGCCGGAACAACCGCCGATCTGCTGCCGTTCCCTCTCTTTTTGTTCAAATAAGACATTCCCTTTTTCATTACGACCCTGACGAAGTTTTTGTTGATCGCCATAAAGACGACGCATCCCACTGCGAGATTGATAACGTTGAGGATCGGCATCTGCATAAAGCACATGACGCTCTGCGCGGCCATGATCGCGAGAATGGCCAGAATGTGAGTGACATTGTATCTGACCTTTA
>CAMKAA010000113.1 GCA_946410365.1 uncultured Lachnospiraceae bacterium
GTGGCGTCGATCTCCAACAGAGATTATCCGGTCGTCGAGGCGCTTGTCGTCATTCTTGCCTTCTGGGTCATTCTCTCGGGAACCGTAGCGGATCTTATCAATCAAAAAATAGATCCGCGCCTTAAACTGGGAGGCCGCGCATGATGAAGAAAAAATGGAACGGATACCTTATTGCCGGATGTATCATAACAGGCATTATTGTCCTGTGGATCCTCGTCGGACACTTTTATACTCCTTATCCTCCCACCAAGATGAGTTCCGCAAAGCTTCAGGCACCGTCAGCGGCGCATCTGTTCGGGACGGACAAATTCGGCCGCGATATTTTCAGCCGTGTTATGCAGGGGTCGGGAACGACACTTCTGATCGCGGCACTTACGATCATGATCGGCGCAGGGGTCGGAACAGTAGTCGGAGCTGTAACAGGATATTTCGGCGGAATTGTGGACGAGGTGCTGATGCGCCTTAATGACGCACTGACTGCATTTCCGAGCATTCTGCTTGCACTGGTCATCATCAGTATTCTGGGGCCGGGCAAGTACAATGTGATCATCGCGCTGGGAATCGTTTTCGTCCCCAGTTACGCTCGAATGATGAGAACGGCTTTCGCCGCGCAGAGGGACGTGAATTATATTATCAGCGCGAGACTGATGGGAGCATCGAACCTGAGGATCCTCCTGATCCATATGCTGCCCAATACACTGCATGTGCTGCTGCCGGCGCTGACGATCGGTTTCAACAACGCGGTCCTTGCGGAGGCCAGCATGAGCTTTCTCGGCATAGGAGTGACGCCTCCGGACGTATCAATGGGTTATATGCTTTCCGAAGCACAGGGAATGTTCCGCTCAGCGCCCTGGTACGCGCTCAGCGTAGGCGGCGTGATCGCGCTCCTTGTGTTTGGCGTCAGCCTGATCGGAGAGGGCTTGCAGATAATGAATAAGGAGGTGGACTGATGCTGGAAGTCAGAGATCTCCATGTAAAGTTTCATAACAGAGACAGAGAAGCGGTGGCAGGCGTGAGCTTTACCCTCAAGGACGGGGAGATCCTGGGCCTCGTGGGAGAGTCCGGCTCCGGGAAATCCGTTACGGCGATGAGTATCGCCGGACTGCTTCCCCGCAAAAAGTGTGATTACAGGGGCGATGTCCTGGTGGACGGAGAAGATATGCTTCACGCAAACAGGGCACTCCTCCGCAAAGTACAGGGAAATAAGATCGGCGTAGTTTTCCAGGAACCTATGAGCGCCATGGATCCCCTCATGAAGGTCGGCAAACAGGTGGAAGAGGTTCTGGTCATTCACACGGATCTCAGCCCTGAGGAGCGCAAAAAGAGAGCGATCCAGGCACTCGAAGATGTAGAACTGCCTGATCCCGAGGCAGTATACAACAAGTATCCTCACGAGCTCTCCGGCGGAATGCTGCAGAGGTCCATGATCGCCGCGGCTATTGTGGCGCGCCCCAGCCTGCTGCTTTTGGACGAGCCCACAACGGCGCTGGATGTGACGATCCAGGCGCAGATCCTGGAGCTTTTGAAAAAACTGAACAGAAAACACGGGATGTCCATGCTCTTCATCTCTCACAATCTGAACGTGGTGCGAAAGTTATGCAAACGCGTTGCCGTCATGCAGAGGGGCGTGATCGTGGAGGAGGGCCCGACGAAAAAAGTCTTTTTCCATCCTCAGCATCCCTATACCCAGCATTTGATCGAGTGTATTCCTGCGAGGGTGAAAGTGATCGCGAGAAAGCATGCGGAGGAAGAGGCGGAAGAGGCCGGACAGATGCCGCCTGCAGAGGGCGGACAAACCGTGTCAGCGGATTCCGGAAATGCCGCGTCCGCAGATTCCGTGCAGACAGGAGGTGATCGCAATGGCTGACAGTATTCTGAACACGATCACATCGATGACCGGGCTTGGCGCCGGTCCTGCCGCTGATACTCTGACTGAAGCGCAAAAGCAGCTTGTCCTCGAGGTAAATCATGTGAGCGGCGGGTACCGCACGCCGGGACTCTTCGGCAAAGGAAAATACCAGCAGGTCCTCTACGATGTGGATTTTAACATTCGCCACGGCGAGATCATGGGGCTTGTAGGAGAGAGCGGAACCGGTAAGTCTACCCTGGCCAGAATGATCCTCGGAATGCTTGAGCCTGAGGAAGGAAGTATAGTGCACTACACAAAGCGTCCTCAGATCATTTTCCAGGATCCCTACAGCTCACTGAACCCTGCTTATACGGTGGAGTGGTCGCTGGAAGAGCCGCTCCGCGTATTCGGAAAATACGATGAGGCGGAGAGAAAACGCCGGGTCCGCGATATGCTCGCCAAAGTAGAGCTCCCTCAGGAACTTTTGAATGCAAGGCCTTCGGAACTGTCCGGCGGCCAGAGACAGCGAGTCAGCATTGCGGCAGCCCTGATCAGAAGACCCCGCTTTATCATTGCGGATGAGCCGGTCTCCGCACTGGACGTAACGATCCAGGCCCAGATCCTGCAGCTTCTTCGCGATCTTCGGGAAGAACTGGACCTGAGTTATCTGTTCATTTCACACGATCTCAACGTCGTGTATCAGCTCTGCGACAGAGTCCTTGTCATGAAAAAGGGAAGAATTGTAGAGCAGGGAACCGTGGATGAAGTTTACGATCATCCGAAGGAAGAATATACGAAGCAGCTGCTGGCGGCAGCGCAGTAAAATCGCAGAGGGACAAGCTTTCTTCGCGCCGGCATATACCCTGTCTTTCACTCCGGTTTCAAGGATGGGGAAGTAAAATACTGTATAAAAAAAGAGATGACCCGTTTGAGTCATCTCTTTTTTCATCAGAACTTCCCCGTCCTTGAAAAGTCGTTACAGACAGGATATATGCCGGCGCGAGAAAACTATTCCCGCCCGTAAAATGCCGCCTCAGGCAGTAGCTGCTTACTCAGCTTCCTGCATCATGTCCCGAAGATCTGTGAGGAGAACAGGAGTATAACCAATACGTTCTACACTGACGCAGGCACTGCGGCTGCTGACGGAACGGTAGGTAGGATTGCTGTGTACATGGCCGAAGAGATTGGCGTAGGGCATGCTGCGAGTGACATAAAGAGGCGTATGGGAGAGAATGAAGAATTCCTTTAATATGACCGGAAGATCATAACACTCCTCAAAGCCAAGATCCCGCCACTGCTGCGGAGACAGATAAGAATCATGGTTGCCCATCACAAGAAACTTGCGTCCCTTCAGACGGGAAAGAAGTTCCCTGCATCGCTCCGTGCCGCCTGAGCAGAAATCGCCGAGGTGATACACAAGGTCATGATCACCCACGACCGAGTTCCAGCGCCTGATCATTTCCAGATCCATCGTGTCGGTATCAGGAAACGGCCGCTCTTCATAAAGTCTTATATTATCATCTCCGAAGTGGGTGTCCGCGATCAGGAAGATCCGGCTTTCTGTATGAGTCTTGCACATATCAAAACCTCCGTATTCATAGAAGATCCTTTTCTCTACTGTAGAATACCTTCGAAGCCCCTGTCAAATTTATATTTTCTTTATAAAAGACCAAGTAATAATTGACACAAAGTTTAGTAATAGTATAATTGTAAATCGGGCCGGAAAGTTTAGCATTAGAATATTTTCAGTTAATTATTGGAATTATCCGTTATCTCGAATCTCAAGTACAAAAGCCGCTGAACGGACCAGAGAGGAAGGCAGTAAGAATGGATACTGACAGCATCAACATTGATATCGGCAGAAGGATCAGGAACCATCGCAACCGCAACGGGCTGACCCAGCAGGAACTGGCGGACCGTACGGAACTCACTAAGGGATTCATTTCCCAGCTTGAGAGAGGGCAGGTTTCCGCTTCTGTAGTGACGCTGATGGACCTGATCGAGTGTCTGGGAACGACACCCGCGGAATTCTTCAAGGATGAAGAAGAGCAGGTCGTTTTCACGGAAAAGGAATATTTTGAAAAGCTGGACGAACAGGGAAACAGCAGACAGTGGATCGTGCCCACGGCACAGAGGTTTCAGATGGAACCGCTTCTGGTTGTGATCCAGCCGCATTCCTCTCTTGAGGAGGACAAGCCGCATAACGGCGAGGAGTTCGGCTATCTGATGAGCGGAAGGCTGAATCTGTGGCTCGGTGACAAGGTGTATCACATTAAATCAGGCGAGAGCTTCTACTATCAGGCGTCGCAGAAGCACCGGATCGAAAAT
>CAMKAA010000114.1 GCA_946410365.1 uncultured Lachnospiraceae bacterium
TCAAGGAAGCCAATATGCAGGTCAAGTACAACAGCAAGATCGCCGGAGAATATCTTAAGTATCTCACTCAGATGGCGAAGGAGTACGGGCTTGACAACGACATAAGAGTGTCTACTCTTTCCAAGTATCCTGATGTCTTTACGATGGAAGAGGAGCCGATGGATCCCGTACAGCTCTGGGAGCGCCTGAGAGCAGTGGTATGCGAGGCGGCAGAGAATTTCCGCGGGGCCAGAGTCAGAGAAGGGGAATATCTCAGAAATGATCTGATCGGCAAGCTCGATGAGATGCAGGGACACGTGGACTTTATCACGGAGCGCTCCCCGCAGATCGTCGCCGCGTACAGGCAGCGTCTCTATGACAAGGTGAAGGAACTGATCGGGGACTCAGTCATCGATGACGGCAGGATCGTCCAGGAAGTTACGATCTACGCGGACAAGGTCTGTGTGGATGAGGAACTGGTGCGCCTTCAGAGCCATATTAAGGCCACGAGGGAAGCGCTGGACGGAAGCGAGGGCGTAGGCCGCAAACTCGATTTCATCGCGCAGGAGATGAACCGCGAGTCCAACACGATCCTCTCCAAATCGGACAACCTTGAGGTGTCCGACAGGGCGATCGAACTTAAGACGACTGTGGAGAAGGTCAGGGAGCAGATCCAGAATATCGAGTAAGGAAAAGGGATGGAAGCGTTCAGATTTATCAATATCGGTTTTGGCAATACCGTCAATGCAGGCAAGATCATTGCCATCGTCAGTCCCGACTCCGCTCCGGTCAAGCGACTTGTAGCCAAGGCAAGAGAAGACGGCCGGACAGTGGACGCCACTCAGGGACGCAAGACAAAGGCTGTGCTTATCATGGAAAATGACCGCATCATACTCTCCGCGCTGCTTCCGGAGACGATCCGGGGAAGAGCCCAGGGCACCAGAGAGGATATGAACAGGGAAGAACAGGACCAGGAAAACTAAAAAAAGGCAGACAGATCGGGACCTGAAGACCGGAAAGTAAAGAAAAGGAATGAAAAGACTTATGACAGAGAATGAAAGAGCCGGTAAACTGGTAGTCATATCCGGATTCTCCGGGGTAGGTAAAGGAACCGTTGTAAACAGGCTCCTCAGCGATTACGATCACTATACACTATCCGTATCGATGACGACCAGAAAACCCAGAGAAGGGGAAGTACACGGGGTCAATTACTATTTTGTCAGCAATGAACAGTTTGAGGAAATGATAAGGAACGGCGGGCTTTTGGAGCACGCGGGATATGCGGACCACTATTACGGAACGCCCAGATCATTTGTGGAAGAGAATATGGCGAAGGGAAAGGACGTGATCCTGGAGATCGAGGTCCAGGGAGCCATGCAGATCAAGAAGGCCTTTCCTGATGCAGTCCTGATCTTCATAACTACTCCCAGCGCCGCGGTTATGGCAAAGAGACTGATCGGAAGGAAGACGGAGACAGAGGAACAGATCGACAACCGTTTCAGGAGAGCTGTTGAGGAAGCGGAGCACCTGGAGAGATACGATTATATAGTAGTCAATGACGAACTTGACGCCTGCGTGCGCGAGGTGAACGGGATCGTCGAGAGCGGCGAAGGCGGCGTCATATATGACCCTCAGTTCAAGAGCAAGTTCCTTCGGGAACTTCTGGAGATCATCGCCGAGCGGACAGAGGCAGCCCGGGAGCGGCTGGCTGCTGAACAGGAGATTAAGAAATAAAGCAGGCAATAAACGCCAAACAGCCTGTACAAAAGAAGGAATTCTGTGATATAGTAACAATTTGGAGAATTGTGGAATGATCGGCGCTTTTGTGGATGCGCTGATATCGGAGCGTATATTAAGAAAGGAACAGGTACAAACATGATTCATCCCTCTTATGTGGATTTAATGCAGGTCGTAAACAAGGATGTTGAAGAGGGAGAGACTCCCGTTATCAACAGCCGCTATTCTATCGTCATGGCAACGGCCAAGAGAGCAAGACAGATCGTAGACGGCGATGAGCCGCTGATCGATGCTGCAGAAGGAGAAAAGCCGCTCTCTATCGCTGTTGAGGAACTCAACCAGGGCAAGATCCGTATTCTCTCGGAAAATGAGCCTGACGAGGAAGCGGAAGAGGAAGAGATCGTCTTTGAAGAGACGGAAGAGGAAGAGTATTTAGAAGGAGATGAAACTGCCGAATGAAGATCCTTTTTGTATCACTCGGCTGCGATAAGAACCTTGTGGATTCCGAGGAAATGCTCGGCACTCTGAGAGAGAGAGGCTATCAGTTCACGGATGATGAAAACGAGGCTGATGCCGCGATCGTCAACACCTGCTGCTTCATCATGGACGCCCAAAAGGAGAGCATTGAACAGATCCTTGCACTGGCGGAGCGCAGAACGGAAGGGACGCTGAAGGCCCTGATCGTGACCGGCTGCATGGCACAGCGCTATAAGGAGGAAGTCCTGGGCGAGATCCCCGAAGTGGATGCCGTAATAGGAACCACCTCTGAGGGCAGGATCGCGGAGATCCTGGATGAGATCCTGCAAAAAGGGAAGCCTGCGGGCTCAGGCGGATATCTTCTGATGGACAGCGAGGACAAACGGACGGGAACGACCGCAGAGCGCGTTGTCACCACCGGAGGCTATTACAGCTATCTCAAGATCGCCGAAGGGTGCGACAAATGCTGCACCTACTGTGTCATCCCTTCCATCCGCGGCCGCTACAGAAGCGTTCCTATGGAGCAGCTGCTGGAACAGGCGCGGCTTCTGGCATCGAAGGGGATCAGGGAACTGATCCTGGTGGCGCAGGAGACGACGCTTTACGGTACAGATCTGTACGGACACAAGGCGCTTCCCGAACTTCTCAGGAAACTTGCCGACATACCGGGGATCGAGTGGATCCGTCTGATGTACTGCTATCCCGAGGAGATCACGAAAGAGATCGCTGAGGCCATGAGGGACATTCCTAAGGTCCTGCACTATATCGATATGCCGATCCAGCACGCTTCCGATGAAATACTCAGGAGGATGGGAAGGCATACCAACAGACAGGAACTGACTGAGAAGATCGCTATGCTCAGGGAAATGATGCCCGACATCTGCCTGCGCACTACTCTGATCACCGGATTCCCCGGGGAAAAGGAAGAGGATCACAGAGCGCTTCTGGATTTTGTCAGGGAAATGCGGTTTGACCGCCTGGGAGTGTTTACCTACTCGAAGGAGGACGGGACACCGGCAGCCAGGATGTCGCCCCAGATCCCTGCGCGGGTCAAAAAGAAGAGGCAGAAAGATCTTATGCTCCTTCAACAGGAGATTGCCTTTGAAGCCGCACAGGAAATGGAAGGCCGCGTTCTCGACGCTTTGGTGGAAGGGCAGCTCGTGGGAGAACATGTGTATCTGGCGAGAACTTATAAAGATGCGCCCGGCATAGACGGCGCGTTGTTTATTGAAACGCAGAGAGAACTTATGACAGGTGATCTTGTGAAGGTTAAAGTCACAGGATCCAGAGAATATGATCTTATAGGAGGATTGTACTATGAATCTGCCGAATAAACTTACGGTTTTGCGTATGGTACTGGTACCTTTCTTTGTCGCGACCCTGCTGATGTCACAGACCAATGAACCCCTCAAGTGGGTCGCTCTGGTGCTGTTCGTCGTCGCGTCTCTTACGGACTTTGCTGACGGCTACATCGCCAGAAAATATAATCTGATCACGAATTTCGGAAAGTTTATGGATCCCCTGGCGGACAAGATCCTGACGATCTCCGGTATGATCGTTTTGATCGAACTGGGAAGGATCCCTTCCTGGATCGTCGTGATCATCGTGGCGAGGGAATTCATCATCAGCGGATTCCGTCTGGTGGCGGCCGAAAACGGTGTTGTCATCGCAGCCAATTACTGGGGCAAATTTAAGACTAATTTCCAGATGGCAATGATCATTCTGATGATCATGAATATTCCCCAGCTGCAGCTGCTCACAAACATAGTGATGTGGATCGCGCTGGCGCTCACGCTGATCTCGCTTTGGACCTATATCATGGCTAATAAGCAGGTGCTTGCGGGAGACATGTAAGGAAATTGTCGAGAAAAACGCGAAGAATAATAAAAAGCCAAGGCCCTGCCGGGAGAGATCCCGACAGGGCTGTCTTGTATC
>CAMKAA010000115.1 GCA_946410365.1 uncultured Lachnospiraceae bacterium
GACCTCTGGGGTAGTTTGTAGACACCTGTCGACAAACTACCCCAGAGGTCAAGACCGACAACACAAGGCCGAGACAAAACGGAGGAGCAGACAGCATGAAATACACAAAATTAGGAAACAGCGATTTAAATGTATCCCGCATCTGCATGGGCTGCATGGGCTTCGGCGACGCCGGACGCGGCCAGCACAGCTGGACTTTAGATGAGGAGCATTCAAGAGAGATCATAAAGCGCGGACTGGAACTGGGTGTTAATTTCTACGACACAGCCATCGCCTATCAGAGCGGAACCAGCGAACAGTATGTCGGCCGGGCATTGCGCGACTTCGCAAAGCGTGAAGACGTTGTCGTTGCCACCAAATTCCTTCCGAGAACACAGGAAGAGATCGAGAATGGCATCAGCGGGCAGCAGCACATTGAGAACATGATCGACACGAGCCTTCAGAACCTCGGCATGGACTACGTGGATCTCTACATCTATCACATGTGGGACTGGCAGACACCGCTTGAAGACATTATGGACGGACTCAGCCGCATCGTGAAGGCGGGAAAGGCGAGATACATCGGCATTTCTAACTGTTTTGCCTGGCAGATCGCGAAGGCGAACGCGCTGGCGGAAAAGGAAGGTTTTGCCAAATTCGTCTCCATTCAGGGCCACTACAACCTGATCTTCCGGGAAGAGGAGAGGGAGATGGTCCCTTACTGCGAGGAAGAGAATATTGCCCTTACGCCCTACAGTGCACTGGCTTCCGGAAGGCTTTCAAGGCTGCCCGGTGAAGGGGGCACAAAGCGCGCCGCAGAAGACACCTACGCGAAATTCAAATATGACGCGACGGCGGCTCAGGATAATGTAATTATCGCCCGCGTGGCAGAGCTGGCAAAAAAGCGCGGAGTGACAATGACAGAAGTCTCCCTCGCATGGCTCCTCACAAAGGTGACGTCTCCGGTGGTCGGAGCGACAAAGTTCCATCATATCGAAGGAGCGGCAAAGGCAGTGGATCTGGAACTCACGCCGGAGGAGATCATGTATCTCGAAGAGCCCTATGTACCGCATCCGCTGGCCGGCGTCATGGCACAGAACAAACCCGCGGCAGCAAAAGAGAAACACGTCTGGTCCACAGGCGACCAGAAAATCGGTAAATAACAGGGTATTATGACCTCTGGGGTAGTTTGTGGACAGGTGTCCACAAACTACCCCAGAGGTCGAACGAAACCACAGGTCAACAAAAGGAGGAAACCAAAATGGCAGAAAAGATCGTACAGACAGCAGGAAGAAATCAGTTAGGCGAATTTGCTCCCATGTTCGCACATCTCAATGACGATGTGCTTTTCGGAGAAGTTTGGAACGAAGAAGCGATCGACGTGAAAACAAAATGCATCATCACCGTCGTATCTCTGATGGCGTCCGGCATCACGGATTCCTCCCTGACCTATCATCTGCAGAACGCGAAGGCGCACGGCGTTACGAAGGAAGAGATCGCGGCCATCATCACACATGCGACGATGTATGTCGGCTGGCCCAAGGGCTGGGCGGTATTCAGACTGGCTAAGGAAGTCTGGAATGAGGAAGCACCTGCACTGACTGATAAAGAGAAGTATCAGAATACTATATTTTTCCCGATCGGCGAGCCCAACCCTTACGGACAGTTCTTCGTCGGAGAGAGCTATCTGGCACCGGTATCCACCGAGCAGATTCCAATCTTCAACGTGACTTTTGAGCCGGGATGCCGCAACAACTGGCACGTCCATCACGCCAAAAAAGCGGGCGGCCAGATGCTGATCTGCGTCGGCGGAAGAGGCTACTACCAGGAGTGGGGCAAGGAAGCCGTCGAGATGACCCCCGGAACCGTGATCAACATTCCGGCGGAGGTCAAGCATTGGCACGGCGCCGCTCCCGACAGCTGGTTCTCCCATCTGGCTATCGAGATCGCGGGCGAGGAAGCGAGCAACGAGTGGCTCGAGGCGGTGAGTGAGGAAGATTACAATAAACTGAAGTAAACGATTTCTAAGCGAAATCGACCCCAAAGCGAAATCGACCTCTGGGGTAGTTTGTGGACAGCTGTGGATTATTCCACAACTGGTAACAAATCACCCCAGAGGTCGAATGGACCAAAAGGAGGAATTTATAGCTATGAAAAAAATGATTTCAATTATTGCGGTTGCCGCTCTAACTTTTGCATTAACAGCCTGCGGCGGCAGCTCTCAGGCGGCGACTACTGACACACAGGCGGCGGAAAACAGCGCACCGGCAGTCGCAGAGGAGCAGAAAGAAACAGCTGAGGCGGCAGAGCAGACCGAAGCGCAGCCGGAAGAAGCACAGGAAGCAGTTCAGGAAACTGCAGCAGAGCCGGCAAGTGAAGAACCTGCCGCAGCTCATTCGGATGTCCTGGTCGCATATTTCTCTGCCACCGGCACTACTAAAGGCGTTGCAGAGCGTATAGCTTCTGTGACAGGAGGAGATCTGTACGAGATTTTGGCAGCGGAGCCTTATACCGAGGCGGACCTGAACTATAACGACAACAGCAGCCGTTCCACGTCCGAGCAGAATGACAAGAGCGTGCGCCCGGAGATCGGAAGTGATGATATCGCCCTTGAGGGCTACACCACCATCTATCTGGGCTTCCCGATCTGGTGGGGCGAAGAGCCGCGAATTCTCGACACTTTTGTTGAGAAGTACAGCTTTGATGGAATCACTGTGATCCCGTTCTGCACATCCGGCAGCAGCGGCATCGGCAGAAGCGGCTCCAACATGGAAGAGCTCGCGGGCAGCGGCACCTGGCTTCAGGGTGAGCGCTTCAGCGGAGGCGTGTCGGAAGAGGAACTGAAGTCCTGGATCGAGGGCCTGCAGTAAACAAAAGATTGTAAGGAGGTGCGGCGACTATGTCCGTGTCAAAAAAGCGCAATACAGCTAGAAGAATCGTAGACGCGGCTATGACCGTCGTTCTCCTGTTCCTCATGGCCTATCAGGTCACAGGGGAAGCGGCGCATGAATGGATCGGGGTGAGCATGACGATACTTGTCATTGTTCACCAGATCCTGAACCGGAAGTGGTACGGCGCTCTTTTTAAGGGGAAATATAATCCTTATCGAATCCTGACGACAGTGCTGAGTATTCTGTTGGTGCTATGTTTTGCCATGACGGCATTCTGCGGCATGTCCATGAGCGGATACGCGGTGCCTTTTATGTACGGCCTGGCGCCGGTCTCCTTCGTGAGAAGGATGCACCTGTCAATGTCCCACTGGGCGTTCGTGCTGATGGGGCTGCACCTTGGAGTGCACATCCCGGCAATGACGGCGGGGCTGAAGTGGAGCGACCGGACCAGGAACATGCTCACCGGCCTTTCCACACTTGCCGCAGGGCTCGGATTGTACCTGTTCATCCGAAACGGAATGCCGGACTATCTGTTCTTCCGCGTGCCGTTTGCGTTTCTGGACTACGACAAGGCCGCTGTGCTTGTAATTGTTGAAAATCTGCTGATGCTGTCCACATGGGTTTTGATCGGGACGCGGGCCGCGCAGCTTTGCAGAGCTTTGGGACGTTTAGGCGTATCAAAAGAGAACCACCTCGTGCCGGTCATCTGCATAATGGCAGCGGTTATCATCGGCATGATGTTTGTGCTTGCGGGTTTATCCGCAGGGAAATCCTCGTCCTTTGGAAACGCGGACTGGAGCGCGCCGCAGGAAGAGAGCGGGCAAAACAGTGAATCCGAAAGTGCGCAGGAGACAATTCCGAACAGCGAGGCCCAGGAGCAGCCCGCTGATAAATCCATGGATGATGGATATGCGCTCATTGAGGGCGGCACTTTCCTGATGGGCAGCCCCGATACAGAGAACTGGCGGATCGACGATGAAACGCAGCATGAAGTCACAGTCGCAGCGTTTTATATAGACCCTCATGAAACTACGCAGGCAGAGTATGTGCGGCTTATGGGAGATAATCCTTTCGCGTTTTCCGGAGAGGATCTCCCGGTCGAAAGCATATCCTGGCTTGACGCAATTCGATATGCAAATGCCAAAAGCGAGGATGCCGGACTCACGCCTGTCTACACCATTACTGAAAACAGCGTTACATGGGACCGGTCCGCTGACGGCTATCGTCTTCCGACAGAAGCGGAGTGGGAA
>CAMKAA010000116.1 GCA_946410365.1 uncultured Lachnospiraceae bacterium
GCGAGCAGGATGCAGATCCATGTTACCAGCATGCTGAAGAGGCAGGCGCATCCGCAGATGAGAAGGATCCAGCTGGAGAAACCTGCGACGATTCCTGTGATGGCCGTGATCTTTGAGAGAACGCAGAAAGCACCGGCAATGCTGGCGATAGAAATGACAAGATTGAGGATCCAGACGGGATAGTCCAAAACTTTCATCTGAACAGTTCCCTGAAGGACCAGGACACCGAGGATCAGAGATACCAGTCCTGTATAGATTTCAAAATTGGCAGTCACATCATTTATGCGGATCAGGCCGATCAGTCCCATCAGGACCAGCAGCGTTCCGAGCGCAAATCCGTAGCGGTCGATCCGCCTGTAGTCGCCCGCAAGGAAGAAGGAAGCGATGGACGCGACGCCGATGGCCACTATGCCGCCGCACAGAATCTGGCAGAGTGTGATGAGCGCCACTGATTTGCTGAACAGGAGCAGATAGCCAAGCGCTATGGCGACTGCGGCGAGAAGAATCTGTGTGATTACACTGCTTTTACTGGTTGAAGCTTTCATGATCATAATCCCCCTGAATATGAAAAGGTCAAAATATCAATTAATAACAGTTTACCACTCTAAAAGATAAAAGGAGATATATTTTGACGAGTTTTATGTATAATAGTGGGTAGGGAATTACGTATTTAATAGTATGCAGGGACTTTTTTGATCCGGCGCTTTTATGAAGGGAATTCAGTGATCCGGCGCTTTTGCACTTTAAGGAAGGAGAGAGGCGGTGGAGAGAAATCTTTGGAAGCGGATCATGATCGGAGTTAGTGTACCTGCCATGCTTGTTCTGCTGTGTATTTATGAATATCAGGGCGGAAACGGGATGGAGTGCATGTTCTACCGATATACGGGGCTGTACTGCCCGGGCTGCGGATCGGGCAGGGCTGTCAATGCTCTGTTCCACGGCCGCTTTGCGGAAGCAGTGTCTTACAATATTTTGCTTCCGATCCTCGGGATCCCGTGTCTGTTCGTACTGGCGCACGAATACTTGCGGATCGTGTTCCCAAAGATGAAACTCAGACCGGTCAGTATATCGCAGAGAACGGCAGTTATACTGACAGCCGTAATTGTTGTATACTGGATTCTGAGGAATGTACCTGCGTTCAATATTTTGGCACCGTAATGCTGAGATGAGGCAAAAAAGATAAGAGGGAGGCCTATACTATGAAAATTTGTCCTTACTGCCGCAATGAAAACGAGAACGACAATAAGTTTTGCAATTTCTGCGGGTCGCCGTTTGAAAATGACGCGGCGAAGACGGAGAATACCGAGGTAGAAAGTGTGCCGGAATTCGAGCCGATCGATTATCAGACGCAGGAGAACACTGTGCCGGCGCAGGAGAGCGAGGTCCCCGTCCATAACAGCTTTGATCCCGGCGCAAATAATGGGCCTGTAACGCCGATACCGATCGGCGGATATATAGCCTGGAGTATTTTTGTGATCCTGTTCTGCACGATCCCGGGTATCGCGGCGCTCTTCTATGTGCTGCGGATCAATCGGGCGGCGACGGTAGAAGAGCAGTTGAAGACAATGGATACAGCGAAGAAGATCCTTATAGTCGGTACGGTTCTGGCCGTGTTAAATCTTGTAAGCATGATCGTGTCGAATATGTGAGTGAGAGGATGACCCCTGGGCGCTGCGGCACCCGGGGGTTTTCGAGAGAACGAGACCTCTGGGGTGGTCTGTTCCGCGAGAACGGGACCTCTGGGGAGAACGGGACCTCTGGGGTGGTTTGTTCGGGTGGTTTGTTCAGAGAACGGGACCTCTGGGGTATAATGTGTGTTTTGTAAGTGAGGAGGCAGAATATGGCTTTGAAAGACTTTTGGAAGAATAATCCGGTCAATAACGGAAGCGGGCCTGGTAATGGCACTGCTGCAGGCGGGCAAAAACCTGATGGGGACAAAATAGCGAGAATGCTGAGCTCTATTTTGATCCCTGTAGTAGTGGTGCTTGTCCTTGTCAGAGTTCTTGCAGGTTCTTTCTATACTCTTTCGGAGACGGAGAGCGCTGTCGTAACGACGCTGGGGCAGGCTACGGTTAATAACAACAAGGGCTTACAGTTTAAGATCCCCTTCATTCAGGAGGTGACTAAGATCAACACTACAGTGCGCAGCTTCGAGGTCGGCTACGAGGAGAGCAGCGACGGAAGTTATCGGAACGTAGAGAGTGAGTCCACGATGATTACCTCGGACATGAATTTTGTGGATATTGACTTTTATGTGACTTATCAGGTCACCGATCCGCTGCAGTACATGTATGCCTCAGAGGTACCGGAATTAATCCTCAAGAACCTGGTTCAGAGCACTATTCGAGGGACTGTAAGCGCCTATACGGTGGATTCAGCGTTGACTACTGGCAAGTCAGAAATCCAGCAAAATATCAAAAACATCGTAATGGACGAACTGGAAAAACAGGATATTGGGTTGTCCCTGATCGATATTTCAATTCAGGATGTTGAACCGCCCACGGATCTGATCAAAGAAGCGTTCTCTGAGGTCGAAAATGCGAGACAGAATAAGGAATCTGCCCTGAACGAGGCAAACCAGTATCGAAATGAGCAGCTCCCCGCCGCCGAGGCAAAGGCGGATAAAATCATCCAAAAGGCAGAGGCGCAGAAAACAGCACGCATCAACGAGGCGAACGGCCAGGCCGCGCGCTTTAACAGCGAGTATGGTGAGTACATCAAATATCCGCTGATCACCAAACAGCGAATGTTTTACGAGGCAATGGAGGAGATCCTGCCCGGCGTCAAGATCATCATCAATAATGATGAGGCGGGGACGACACAGAGGATGTATTTGGGTGATCTGGATGGGACTTTTGGGACAAATTCGGACGTGAATGCTGCTTCGAATTCTGCGCCCTCTGGGACCTCTGCGACCTCTGGGGTCAGGGGTTCCGGTTCGTCAGAACAGTCAGGAGGTGAGCAATAATGAAGAGGCACATAGGAAAAATATTGGCTGCACTGATTGTCATCTACCTTCTTGTTAACATGGCGGCGGTCATCACTTATCCCAACCAATACAAGGTCATTAAGACCATGGGCAAAATATCGAGAGTAACCACGGAACCCGGCTTTTCTCTTAGGATCCCGATGGTTCAAAGTGAGACGACAATTTCCAAAGCAAGGCAGCTCTACGACATCGCACCCACCGAGATCTATACTTCGGACAAGAAGAAGATGGAGGTTGACGCCTATATTATCTGGCGTGTAACAGATCCTGTTAAATTTACACAGACCTTGAATTCATCCACGGCGAGCGCGGAGAGCAAGATCAGCGCCATGGTTTATGGATCACTAAAAGCAACTGTATCCAGTACTTCACAGGAGGAGTTGATCGCATCAAGAGATGCAGCTTTGGATAAAGCGGAAGAGGATGATGCACTGGACGTAGAGATTCAGGACATCACCTCAGAGGACCTTAAGGAGGAAACTGGGACTAACACCGAGAGCTCTAACACTGAGAACACTGAGAGCTCTGAGGCAGGCGCAACTGGGACAGCCGGAACGGGGACGGAACCGCAAGAGCAATCGAAGGAGACAGAAGATGGCATGACAGTCATCGACGAGAACACCAGAGTCATTTCTCTTTCAAACAAGATTCTAGAGCAGCTCAACAAGGATTATAATCCGGAACAATACGGCATTGAAATCCAGATGGTCAAAATCAAGAAACTGGATCTTCCCGATGAAAACAAGGATGCCGTTTACAACCGCATGATTACTGAGCGGAAAAATATTGCGGCAGCATACAAAGCTCAGGGTGAGTCTGAGGCGCAAAAGATTCGCAACACCACCGACAGAGAGACAGCAGTAATGCTTTCGGAAGCGGAAGCTACAGCTGATAGACTGGAGGCAGAAGGCGAGGCTGAATACATGCGAATCCTTTCTGATGCTTATAACGATCCCGACAAAGCTGAGTATTACCTTTTTGTGCGCCAACTTGACGCAGCCAAAAAGAGCTTGGAAAACGGGAACACTACACTTTTTCTTGACAGCGATTCACCGCTTGCGAGCATTTTCGAGCAGTCGGAATAGAACCGCTGACCTCTGGGGGAAGGAATAGTACCTCTG
>CAMKAA010000117.1 GCA_946410365.1 uncultured Lachnospiraceae bacterium
CCCCTGTGGGCATGGTCGTCATAAGACCCGGATTTATAAGCCGCCAGGTCGTGCATCATCGCGGCCATAGCGGCCAGTTCCGGATCCAGCCCGCGCTTCTTAGCGATCATTGTCGCCGCCAGTGACACTCCGTACAGATGATTGACTGCGCCGATCCGTTTGTCCGGATTCTCCATCTTATTAAGTTCCGCATCCACAACTTTCCTCAGTTCTTTGAGTCTGCTCATAATAACCTCCCCTGGTTTTCCATCCCTCTTTTGGCTCAACTGAATCGAAACCGCAGCTTATCCATTACTCCGAAAGCGCGTCCAGCATCTGCTGCGGATTGTCCGCCGCCTTTACCTTGCCGATCGCCTTGACGATCATTCCCTCTTCATCGATCAGATATGTCGTCCTCACAACTCCCATTGAAACCTTACCGTAATTTTTCTTCTCTTTCCAGACGTCATACGCCTCGATCACCGCGTGATCCGGATCCGAGAGAATTGTGAACGGAAGACTGTATTTTGTCTCAAAATTCTTGTGCGACTTCACGCTGTCCTTGCTGATGCCGAGCACAACCGCGCCCTTCTCCTGAATCTGCGGATATCTCTCCGCGAATCCGCAGGCCTGCTTCGTGCAGCCGGCCGTGTTATCTTTCGGGTAAAAATACAGAATTACTTTCTTTCCTCTGTAGTCCTTTAGTGAATGCATCTCTCCGTTCTGATCCGGCAGGGTGAATTCAGGTGCCTTGCTTCCGGTTTCCAGCATAGTTTTCTCCTCCTCTGCTTCTGGCAGCTTTATTGCGTTTATTATTGTCGTAATATACTGTTTTCGAAAATTCTCAATTCTCTGTACAGACAAATGTACACATTCTTATAGTAGAATACATTTGATTTTTTTTAAAGGAGCCGCCATGTACCCGCCGATCCACGAAAAGCCGACAATCACATATTCCTTCGACCGCCTCAGGATGCTCTGGGAGCGCTATCCTCAGTACCACGAAATGACCACCTTCTCCACTCTCGATGCTCTGCTTGAGGAACATGAGTCCTATCAGAAGGATTTTGAAGACCTCCGGGAGGAATATATTTCCAACGGCTATGAGCGTTTTCTCGTTCAGCTGTCCTGGTCAGACCTTTCTTACCGCCATGCGACGATGAAGCTGATTGAAAATGATGAGTTCCCTTCCAATCCCTATGTGGACGCTTTCCTGAGCCAGTTCGAAGACATCGACACTGACCGAAAGGCCTGTTTCCTCTTTCCGGAGAGCTTCGTCTCTCAATTTTTTGTCATAACAGAAGTCTGCAGGCAGGCAGAGGTCTTCCGCCCGGTCAACAGCCTTTTCCCCGATGAGGAGAAGGTTCATTACCTGGCAGTCTTTGATAAAGAGAATATGGACACCGTGCTCCTGATGTATCATCTTCTCTACACGAACACATCCCAGGAAGTTTTCGGCGGTTATTCGCTATATGATTATTCGCTGTCCTGGTATCAGACACATCTGCGGCAGGACGGAGTCGTGCTGCGCTCGCCGTATCTGCCCGACCGGCTGGCGAAGTTTCAGGGAAACCTGCCCTTTCATCACAACCCGGTCAAGACAGTTCATGTAAGGCGCAATATCGAACACATTCTGGAGTGCGGTTACTTCAAGTCGGAACTTGATTTCTTCCTGAGCCTGACCAGGGTCATTATGCCCTTCTTCCAGTGGTGGTATACCGATCTTGCTCTCTATGAAGAGAAAGACGGCCTGCGCGCGAACTGGCGCCTCGCGCGTACGAAGATCCGAACCAAACTCACGGCGGAGGGCGTCATCAAGCCCAAGTGGAAGCATGAACTTAGTCTGTTTCATGCCGTGCGCAGGCTCTATCCGGACACTCTGTACCAGTATCGTCCGGACTGGCTGGGCAGACAGAGCCTGGATCTCTACATTCCGTCACTCAGGACAGCGATCGAGTATCAGGGAATCCAGCATTATCTGCCCGTGGAGTTTTTTGGCGGGGAAGAGGCTCTGACCCAGCGCCGGGACCTGGACCGTGTCAAAAAAGAGCTCTGCGCGGCAAACAGCGTCCAACTGATCGAATGGCCCTACAGCGTCGATCCTACTGAAAAAAATGTGAAAGAAATGCTCTGATCCGTTCTCTTTAATGTTATCCTATTTCGTGCATAAATGGCAACTCCCCTGATAATGCTGTGGTACAATGAAAACGTGACCGGTCATTGCCGGATCTAAGGATACAGTTTTCCGGTTTTCAGGAGTGAACGAGTGCTCCACAAAGGTGTTTCTCATGGAAAATGATCGAGACGCGAACTATTCAGAGAATATGAATGCGAGTGGTAAGCCGTATGAGGATCTGACAGGTTCAGCTGATACAGGGCAGAATCTGTCTTTTTTCAAAGATGATGAATCCAAGGCCTGGGAGCGCAAGCTCATGGCACCCGATCTGGGTCTTGACGCCGCTGCTTTGCAGATGTCTAAAGAGACTCGCAGTTTCCTATGGAAAGCAGGCACGGTACCTTACGTTTCTGCAGTGCAGCTTACGCATGTACTGCCGGACAATCCAAGTGCTGAGGCCGATCTCGAAGACAGCAGTTTCAACCGGACGAGCAGCAGTTCCGCCTTTACCGGCAGCAGTTTCGCCCGTACGAGCAGCAGCTCCAATC
The DNA here is from genome assembly GCA_946410365.1 of uncultured Lachnospiraceae bacterium. The sequence goes on from CAMKAA010000117.1 coordinate 2,644, forward strand.
GGTCAGAAAGCCGCAGCTCCCGTCCTTCCGCCAGCCATGCTTCGAACAGGACTTCCAGGCGCAGCGAGGCCTGGAATATCCTTAGCGGATCCGGTCCCACCAGTTATGCGGATACCGCAAACTCCGGCAGCCGGTCAGGCCGGTCAGACCGGCGGACACGTTTCATACAGAAGGCCGGCACTAAACATACCGGCACTTCTTCGGGTCCCAAAAAAGCCACTTCCACTTATGAGACCGTCCGCAAAACTATGCAGGCCGGGCCTGCTCTTCGCAGGAAAAGCCTTTTTCTTGTCTTCTTTCTTACGATCGCTGTTTCGATCCTGATCACGGCGGGCACTTTTTTCTTCATCAGAAAGTCGATGCCCGGTTCCGACACCATCCCGCCTGAAGTTCCCGTCTTCATTGGCGGAGATGAGAACGGGAAAGAGAATACCGGAAGCGATGTTTTGGCAGACTACGGGGACGACTACAGCGACTTTTACACGCCAAAATATATAACTTCCCGCGATCTGCCCGGAGACGGCGCCCGTTACAATGAGTTGTGTGTGATCGACCCGAAAGCTTTATTCGGAACGGCAGAGCATCCGGCGGATGATAGAAACAGGCTCTTCTTCAGCACTGTGTATCCTGCATGGATCACTCTCGGATATATGAACACGGACTCTTATCAGGACCTGGGCTATACGATCATGTACGCCGATCCCGGGAGCGCCAATCCCTACGGCATGCCGGACATCCTGCTTCCTCCTCAGCTTGCTGATCAGGGCAAATTCTTCGAGGCGGTGATCCGCGGTTTTACTGATCCGGATTCTGACTCCAAGGACAATTACAGCGGCTGCAGGATCGGCAAAATACAGATGGACTCTATAGGAAAACATCGTGTAACGTACTTAACAGTCACTTTTAATGACAGTGTCGGCCGCGAGATCCTTGATGTGTATTCCTTTGAGCAGAAGCCGCTCGGAAGCGCTTTTATTACAGTATGCCGATGTGAAAATAGCGAAGTCGCTGACGGTAAAGAAGCCCTTTCAGATCTCTATGGAATGCTGACTTTCCATACAGAAGACTTCGAAGCCATAGATGCGAGCCGCCGCCTGTTCACCAAATCCCGCGTCTACAGCAGCAATAACAGTTACTCAGCATCGATTGACGTCTCCGATCTGGGTGATCTCAAATACAGCAGAAACTTCTACAGGAATCTCGCCGCTTTCGGCATCGGTGAATACGACAGTTCCGGTGATCCCATGCTGCAGGTCGATCTCAACTATCTGGCCTACAGCTCCGTTGAGGATCTCGGCGGTTATGAAAACTGGATCGACAATGCTCTTGAGACCGAAAATGACCGCATGAATTATGTAGAACCTGCCGAAGAAACCGGCCGCGCTGAGTTCCTGTATGAAGACAACGCCGTCTATTTCCTGTCGATGGCAGGCTCCGAAA
>CAMKAA010000118.1 GCA_946410365.1 uncultured Lachnospiraceae bacterium
CCCTCTCCGATACTCCTTCCGCCGTACTGATCCAGGGTCTGGGCGATGTTCAGGATCAGAGCGTAATTGCCTCTGTCCATATTGATCGCTTTGTTGAAATCCGCCTTTGCCCCTTCCAGGTCACCGGCAGCTGCCTTTGCTGTCCCTCTCTCTGTATACAGGGAAATGCTGCTGTCATTCCTTTCGATCAGGGCGTTATAGACAAGGATCGCTTTCTGCGGCTCTCCGTTGTGGATATAGCAGCTGGCGAGATACCTTCGGATATCGTCAGCCATACCGTCACGGTAGATCTTCTCTTCTATGAAGGTTCCGGACTCCAGAGCTTTATTAAAAGCTTCCGCAGCATTTTCATATTCCATCCGGCCCATAAGCGCAATACCTTTACCGCGATAACAGGCCTGAAGCTGTTTGCCCTCGTCGATCGCCGCCTGATAGAGCGCTGCGGCGTTCTCGAAGTCACCCTCCTCGAGGGCTTTTTGGGCATTCGACATCGTCTCGGTATTCTGGGGACTGCAGCTGCACAGAACGGCTGCCGCCATAAAAGCTGACAGTAATATTGCGATTACTCTTTTCAACTTTGCCTCCTGATCTTTTATTCCTCTTCAAAAATGACCTTTACGTAGAATCCCCGCTCGTTCTCCTCAACAGCCTCCACTTTCCCCTCTCTGGAGAGAAGACGCTGGTTGAACGGATAATTCCCGCTCATCGCAAGCGACGGATGGATCGTATAGTAGTAATTACTCGGCAGTACACCTTCTACGATGGTTACGGTGTCTCCTTCCTTCAGAAGGCCTTCCCTCTCCATCTTGAACTCCATCTCTCTCATTCTACTGCGCCCCCTTTTTTATGAGAAGTCATTTTCTGTATTTTGACGATTATTCTCCAATGACCGCGGCATTTTCCATAAGCGATCTGTCCCACCGTTCGTACGCGGAAGCCTTGAGATGGATCCCGTCTCCGGACAGATCAGGAAGAAGATCCCCGTATGCGTCGCAGACGTAAGGGTTCATGTCAATATAAAAGATATCATGTCCGTTTGCCAAAGTACTGATCGCGTAATTTCTCTGGCAGATCACTGTGTTGTTCCTGCAGCTGTCGGAACTGCTCTTTTCTTCCGAGACATGCATGATCGCCTGAATGTAGATCAGGGCTCCCGGCTGATACTCCCGGATCAACTCCAGAAGTTCTCTGTATTTCTCATAATACATGTAAGTATTGCCGATCCCCAGCTCATTTACGCCCAGGGCCACATATACCTTTCCGAAAGTGCGGTCCCCAAGGATATCCTCGACAGTGGCATCCCATCCTTCTTCGTCATTGTCTGTGAACCACAGTTCCTTGTCAAGAACGTTGTATACATTGATGGATTCCTTGGCGAGGAACGCTGCGTTTCCTTTAAGACTTCCGTATTCGCACAGTCCTACTGTCCTGGAATCTCCGATGAACAGAGCATCGCTGAAATAGGTAGGATCCACGGGTCCAAGTTTGAAATAGATCCCGTCTTTGGCAAATATCCCTTCGGTGTCCGTGTTGTACTCGGTATCATCGGGCGACAAAAATGCCACATTGACAACGTCATAGTCCTCTGCCTGCATGACAGGATTGCATACGCCCTCGGGGATCGCATCCGTTCCTGCGCGGATCGCGTTCGCGGGGATCGTCTCCACCTTCTCAACGGCAGAATCCTCGGCTTCCGCGTACTCGACCGCCGGATTACCACTCTCAGAGACTGCAGCCTCGGCAGTCAGAGCCGCAGAGGCATCCTCTGCCAAAACTTCATCTGCTTCATCTGCCTCTTCCTTTTCCTTAGGCTTAATTAAACTCTGCCACGGATAGACCCCGTCGCGGATCCCTTCCATGACCAGCGCAAGCCCCGGTTCGGTAACAGGCGAGAACTCATATTCGCTGTACAGACTGTTTCTGCCCGTCCAGCCTATTATCATGAGCGGGAGCGAGGTGATCACCAGCACACACAGCAAAGTGTACCTCCTCCACAGCATCTGTAAAAATCTCAAGGACATGTCCTCCGATGCGTTAAAAACTGAAATACATAAACGGATTACTTTCAGAAAGCACGATCCTGTAAACGGAGATCCAGAAAACTGCCGCCAGGATCAGTATGACTGGAAGTTTTCTCCTGTTTCTCACGATCAGCCTGTACCAGTGCGGCGTGCACAATAGAAGGCTTACCAGAAGGAAAGGCCAGTAGACCACGATCTGTTTCATGAAATCCCCTGAGTTGACATTGACGCCGTTTCCGAAAAAGGGGAAAAGTCTTTCAAAATATGTGCGCAGATCCATCAGGTCCGGGATCGCAAAGATGACCCATGTCAGCGGTATGAAAAGCCACACATGGAGATGTCCGATGATCGGAAATGAAGAGATAATACCGTCCACCACAAATTTTTCCCAGATGATCAGGACCGCCAGCACACCTCCCCAGATAAGATAATTGGGGGTAATACCGTGCCACAGTGCAGTGAGCAGCCACACGATCAAAAGATTCCGGATCGTAATAAGATTCCCTTTTCGGCTTCCTCCCAGCGGAATATAGACATAGTCCCGGAACCAGGCACCAAGCGTAGCATGCCACCTGCGGTAAAAGTCAGCGACACCGCACGCCCAATAGGGATGCACAAAGTTGACGACAAAATGAAAGCCCAGGATCATTCCGATCCCTGCAGCCATAAGGGAATAGCCCCAGAAATCCATATACAGTCTCAGCGAAAAACCAATGGCGCCCATCCAGGCAAGTGGAGTTGATATACTCTCAAATCCGATCTTCTCGATCTCAAGCCAGAGCATACTCAGGGGATCCGCCAGAAGGACCTTCATTCCGAGTCCCAGCACGAAGAAGAACAATCCGTCGTTGAACGCCTTGGCGGATACTGTTCTCTCTCTTTTCTCAAATCCAACATTGTTCCAGCGCATGATCGGGCCCTGGGTCACCTGGGGGAACATGGTAAAATAGACCACGGTGTCTATGATATCAGGACGTCTTGTGATCTCTCCACGGAAAAGGTCTGCCTGATAAGAGATCATCTTAAACAGATAGAAACTGAAGCCAAGCGGCAGCACGACTTTGTTATTAAGCCCTGACAGGACTTTGAAGAGAATGAGCGAACCGGCGTCGACCGCGATCGCGGCGTAAAAGGCCCTCTTGTTGGCCGGCTTTACCCCGCCCTTGTCAGCCGAGAACACCATCTGCCCCAGTATATAGTTAATGATCGTGAGGGCAGTCAGCCCCATAGCCATACGCAGCCCGCCCATGGCATAGAAAATAATGCTCCCGAAAAACAGTACTACTTCCCTGAATCTCGCGGGCGTCAGAAAATATATGGCTAAAAATATTGGAAAAAACCTGAATAAGAAAGTCAGGCTGTTGAATAATATCATTTAATTACCTTCATGAAAGGCCGCATGCGGCCTCATTCACTGCTTATTCAATATAAGATTTCGCATCTCCCCGATCAGATACAGAGAACCTGCCGCGAAGACGCGGTCCGAAGCATTCCTGCAGATGATGAATCTCTCCACGGCTTCCTTCACGGATCCGCTTTCGTGGATCTTCATCCCGGAGGAATATCTGTTCATGTACTGCCGGAGCGAATAAGCGTCCAGAGCTCTCTTTCCGGCCATCGGCACAGCAACTAAATCCGTAAACACTCCGGATCTGCAGATCATTTCCAGTTCTTTCGAATAATCCTTGTCGCTGACACAGGAAAAGAGCAGGATCATACGCCCGTTATCCCTGTGATCTTTCCGATCCCGGATCCCGCGCGCACTTTCTAAAAAAGCCCTTATCCCGTCAGGATTGTGTGCTCCGTCTATCCATACGCCCGGAAGGATCTCTTCCATCCTCCCCGGCCAAAAGCATTTTTCGATCCCTCTCTCAATTATCCCGGGATCATATCTGCCTTCTTTTCTTAACAGGATCCCGCAGGCAGTCGCTGCAAGCGACGCATTTTCACACTGGTACAGAGCGCCGCCTCTGAGAGTGATCCGCAGATTTTTATCATAACGACTGTCCAGTGAAAAATCAATGCCATTATCGTCC
>CAMKAA010000119.1 GCA_946410365.1 uncultured Lachnospiraceae bacterium
TCTGCCATATAATAACTCCTTATTTGATCACTCGTACCCTGTACACATCTTTGACGGCAGCAAGCTTATTGATAAGCTCTTTGTCTGAGGGATCGTCAAAATCGATCAGAGTGTACGCCACCTCTTTTTTGGACTTGTTTGCCATTCCCGCGATGTTGACGCCGTGCGCGCCGAGGATCTGTGTGAACTGTGTGATCATGCTGGGCTGGTTCTTGTGGAAGATACAGATTCTTCCTCCGGAAGTACATACGCCCATTTCACAGTTGGGATAGTTGACGCTGTTCCTGATATTTCCGTTCTCAAGATAATCCCTGAGCTGATCTACTGCCATCTTCGCGCAGTTGATCTCGGACTCCGCAGTGGACGCGCCCAGATGAGGCGTTGTGATGCAGCCTTTTTTGCCTGCAACAGTCGAATTCGGGAAATCCGACACATATCTGCGGATCTTTCCTGCCTCAATGGAAGCCACTACTGCTTCCTCATCCACAAGCTGATCTCTTGCCATGTTGACAAGAATGACGCCTTTCTTCATCTTGGAAATGGCTTCCTTGCCGATCATGTGTTTTGTTGAATCAAGAAGCGGTACATGAATGGTGATAAAATCACAGTCCTTATAAATATCATCCACATTGAGCACATGGGTGATCTTGCGGCTGAGGTGCCATGCGGAGTCTACAGAGACATAGGGGTCGTAGCCGTATACATCCATACCGAGGCTGACTGCCGCGTTGGCTACGCGGACACCGATCGCGCCCAGGCCGATGATACCGAGTTTCTTGCCCTGAAGTTCTGTTCCGGCGAACTTTTTCTTCTCCTTCTCCGCTGTTTTGGCAATGTCTTCCTTTGCCTTGTTTGCGCGCACCCAGTTGACGCCTTCAACGATGTCTCTGGATGCAAGCAGCATTCCCGCAAAGACCAGTTCCTTTACGCCGTTTGCGTTGGCTCCGGGCGTATTAAACACAACAATACCTTTTTCAGCGCATTTCTGCAGCGGGATATTGTTGACGCCTGCGCCGGCCCTTGCGATGGCATAGAGATTATCAGAAAACTCCATGTCGTGCATTGCCGCGCTTCTTACAAGGATTCCGTTAGCCTCGGACAGCTCGCTGACCTGTTCATATCTGTTGGTAAAATTTTTAAGTCCGATAGGTGAGATACTGTTAAGGCATGCGAATTTATAAGTCATGATTTATTTCTCCGTGTGTTCCTCTTCGAATTTTTTCATAAATGCAACAAGAGCTTCTACGCCCTCGTAAGGCATCGCATTGTAAATGCTGGCGCGCATTCCGCCGACAGATCTGTGACCTTTAAGACTGGTAAGGCCGTTGGCTTCCGCTTCCTTCACGAACTGCGCCTCAAGCTCTTTATCGCCGATGACGAAAGGAACATTCATGATGGAACGGTCCTTTTTCTCAACAGTGCCCTTGAAGAAGCTGCTGCTGTCGAGGAAATCATAAAGGAGCTTTGCCTTTTTCTCATTGCGCTCTTTCATGGCTGCGAGGCCGCCCTGGGCCTTGATCCACTTAAATACCTTGCCGCAGATATAGATGCCGTAAGCCGGCGGTGTATTGTAAAGGGAATCCGCGTCTGCCTGAGTCTTCCACTTGAGCATGGTAGGCGTGCAGGGAAGAACATCGTCTCTGATCAGATCTTCTCTGATGATCATGATGACCACGCCTGCGGGACCGACATTCTTCTGAACGCCGCCGTAGAGAACGCCGTATCTGGTCACATCAACCGGCTCGGAAAGGAAGCAGGAAGAGATATCGGAAACGAGATCATGTCCCTTAGTGTTGGGAAGCTCCCAGAACTTCGTCCCATAGATCGTATTATTCTCACAGATGTAGACATAGTCAGCATCCTCAGGAATGTCCAGATCAGAGCAGTCGGGAATATAACTGAAGGTCTTGTCAGCTGAAGAAGCGACTACTACTGCGTCAATATATCTGGATGCTTCCTGATAAGCTCTCTTAGCCCACTGTCCGGTAACGATATAAGCCGCTTTGCCGTTCCTGTACAGATTCATGGGAACAGCTGCAAACTGCTGATGGGCTCCTCCCTGAAGGAACAGGACCTTGTAGTTATCGGGAATGTTCATGAGTTCACGAAGATCCTTCTCGGCTTCCTTGATGATGCCGTCAAAGACCTTGCCCCTGTGGCTCATTTCCATTACGGACATACCGCATCCGCGGTAATCGAGCATTTCTTCCTGTGCTTCTCTGAGTACTTCTTCCGGCAGTACTGCGGGTCCGGCTGAAAAGTTATAGACTCTTGCCATATAAAAAATTCCTCCTTGCGCTTTCGGGCGCTTCGTTTATTCTGTATTACTTGCTGACCGCGGATTCAAGATCCGAAGCATCGAACGCTTTTTCAATAGGGGCGCCGGGGGATACCATCGGGAATACCTTGTCATCTTCATTAATGACTACATCGATGACCGCAGGAACCCCTGCGGACAGAGCTTTTTTAAGAGCCGGTTCCACTTCAGAGGGTTCTGTAACGCGGATCGCAAGGCATCCGAGGCCTTCCGCCACTTTACAGTAGTCGACTTTATCCTCGATCACTGTGGCGCTGTAGCGCTCTCCGTAAAACAGAGTCTGCCACTGTCTTACCATTCCGAGCACCCGGTTGTCAATGACAATTTCAATGATCGGAATATTATAGCGGCTCGCCGTGGCCAGTTCATTCATGTTCATTCGAAAGCATCCGTCGCCTGCGATGTTGATCACCTGTCTCTTGGGAAACGCAACTTTGGCGCCGATCGCGGCACCCAGGCCGTAGCCCATAGTGCCGAGGCCTCCGGATGTAAGGAGCGTGCGCGGCTTACTGAATGTATAGTACTGCGCTGCCCACATCTGATGCTGTCCGACATCTGTTGTGATGATCGCGTCGCCCTTTGTGAGCTTATCGAGTTTCTCAATGACCATAGGGCAGGTGAGCGTGGACTTATCGTAAAAGAGCGGATATTTGGCTTTCATCTCCGCGATCTGCTTCATCCACTCCTCGTGGCGCATAGGAGTGAGTTTGGCATTGAGATCATGGAGCACATCTTTGAGGTTTCCTATGACGGAGAAATCAACTTTGATGTTCTTGTTGATCTCGGCGGGATCGATATCAATGTGGATGATCTTCGCGTTTTCCGCGAATTTCTGAGGATTTCCGATAACCCGGTCGGTAAAGCGGGCGCCCATTGCGATCAGCAGATCACACTTGCTGACACCGAGATTTGATGTCTTGGTGCCGTGCATTCCTATCATGCCTGTGTAGTGATCTTCATGTCCGTCGTAAGCGCCTTTGCCCATCAGTGTGTCGCATACAGGCGCGTCAACAAGCTCAACAAACTTTTTGAGTTCCTCGCTGGCTCCTGAGATGACCGCGCCTCCGCCGACATAGAGAAAAGGCCTTCGTGAGGCTTTGATCATCTCTATGACCTGATCGATATCGGAATCATTGTATCTTCGTCCGTCTCCCACAAGCCTTCTTGTATGGCTGAGGGGAACATAGTCCGCTACCGCTCCGGTTACGTCTTTGGGAATATCCACAAGGACCGGTCCGGGTCTTCCGGTAGTTGCGATCCTGAAAGCTTTGCGGATCGTATCAGCAAGGTCCTTGACATTCTTAACGATGTATCCGTGCTTGGTTATAGGCATGGATATACCCGCGATATCAACCTCCTGGAAAGAATCCTTTCCAAGAAGAGGCAGGGTGACATTGCAGGTGATCGCAACGAGCGGGACACTGTCCATATATGCGGTTGCAATGCCGGTAACGAGATTGGTAGCGCCGGGACCGCTGGTCGCCAGGCAGACACCGACTTTACCTGTGGCTCTCGCATAGCCGTCAGCCATGTGGGAAGCGCCCTGCTCATGGGATGACAGAATATGTCTGATCTCGTTTCTGTGTTTATATAATGCGTCATAGACGTTGAGGATCGCTCCTCCCGGATATCCGAATACCGTATCCACTCCCTGCTCGAGCAGGCATGCGACAACGATCTCGGCACCTGTCATTTTCATTCGTGTTTCCTCCCTTGTTCAATG